>JBAZCF010000004.1 GCA_041671045.1 Parachlamydiales bacterium | reverse complement strand
TAAAAAACTTGAATGGTATTTTATTTTTGCGATGACTTTCGTCACCGCACAAGCACAGTATGACAATTTATTGTTACTTTACCTATCTAGCACTGTCTAAATAACTTGCCGGCTTTCATCCGGCTATCTTACCTTTGACTCACTTTCGTTTCATCATCGGGAATAGCAAGAATTTACACAGGGAAGCACATTTATCACAAGCACTTTTCTTCAAGAATAAAAAAATACTCCTAGAGCACCTAGGGAAGGGGCATTAAGTTTGTTAAAAAGTAATGACATGATGTTAGTCAATGGTTATACTCCGCCATTTAGCTCAAGCGACGATGGATCTGACAAATGTTGAATTTTCGTAAACTTAAGCATGACTTTTCTCCTGCCCTGCTTAAAGAAGGCAAGGGGATTTACGACCGCCAGGGTATCTTGGAGGCAAAAATCGCTGAACTTACGCCGCACCGCGTACGTTTAGCGGGCAAAATTACAGGCAGTTTTGAACACAATTACGCCTGTGAATTAGAAGTCAATTTAGATGATTCGACGTTGGCGGATTCTGAATGTAATTGCCCCAATCCATTTGATTGTCAGCATCTTGCAGCCTTAATATTCTTTATGGAACACAGCTATGACAAATTGGTGGTGGAATTTTCTTCCAATCATGATGTCGAAACTTCTGTCGAGATAGAAGAAGAAGAAAAAGAAGACTTCCGCGAGGCCATACGCAAATCGCATAATAAAGAAGAAAAGCGCAAAGATAAGCATTTCCAGAAAGAGTTGCTGGAGGAATATACTAAGGCAGCTAAGGTTCTAGGCACGTCGCCGTATTTTGTTCCGGACGACAAAGTCAATGTAGACAATGCTGAAATAGCAATTATCTTTACTTTGCCTGCGGACACTTCTGCTGCTAATGCCCAGGCTGAATTGCAGGTCGCACTACGCTTACCCTACCGATCCAAGCTTGTTTTAGTGCCTAACATTGCCGAGTTCCTTAATGCCGTCCGTTACCGGGAAGCATTTTACATCGGAACACGACGCTATCTATTTACACTGGATTCTTTTGATTCTGTGGGCAGTATGCTGTTAAAAGGCCTACTTAATTTTGCTCAGCCCATTGAAGGTAAGCAGGATAAAAGCGCTAGAAATGCTAACATCAGTGTGGAGGTCCTAGGAGATTTACTGGCTGATATCTATGATATATCGCTGGCAAAACTTCCCACATCTATTTCCACTAAAGAAGATGGAGAAGCGCTTTGGATGACCATGCCTTGCCTCTACCAAAACGGGCAAGAAGAACCGCTGCGTATCACTTCGCAACGCTCCCAACTCCAATTTTCATTGGAATACCTTGAAACCCCCGTCCCTGCTATATTGATTAAACCGACGGTCCATTTAGAAGAAGAGTCCCCCTTAAATGTTCACGGATTAAGCTATTTCCCCTGTGCACGCCCCGGTGTGATCTCGCAAAATGTTTATTACCGTTTTCCCGAAGTCATTAAACGCAAACATTTGCGCCACCTCATCTCCATCGGCGATTTGGCTATCCCGCAACCATTGTTCGGCACCTTTGTGGAGAACTCTTTATCCGAACTTATGCGTTATGGAAAAGTGTTGAATAAGGAAGTTATTGAACGTTTTGTCACAATGCCTTTTGTTTCCAAACTTCAAGCAGAATGCGAAATTAGCTACTTAAGCGGTGAATTGGAAACTAAACTATTCTTCCTCTATAACGACACAAAAGTCCCCGCTTCACATGGGCAGCTTAAAATTGAACATATCGATACCTTCGTTACGGATCAGGGTATCCTGGCCAGAAACCTTACCGAAGAACAAGCAATTTTAGACGACCTTTTCCAAGGTTTCACCTACGATCCGGTCCATGGAGCCTACTTTGCTCGCAGCGAGAAAAAGATTATTGAATTTATGACTGAAGTTGTTCCTCGGAATCAACAAAAAGTCATTTTCAATTCACCACCTAACCTTCTAGAGCATTTCGTTTATGACGACTCCTCTTTTTCCTTAACGTTAAAAGAATCGGATAGAGTCGACAGCTACGAAGTGACTGTCAAAGTAGATGGGCACCTTCATGGCATAGGCGTTGAGCAGCTTTGGGAATGCATAAGCATGAAGCGCTCTTATGTCGAGCTGGAGAAGAGATCCGGCGGCAAATTACGCCGCTCCGGTGACGGTAATGAAGGGGGTAAACTGCCGAAGATCCTTGTTTTGGATCTCGAGCGGCTTAGTCCTGTCGTTCAGATTTTTGATGAGCTCGGTATAAAAGAGCTTTCCAATCACAAAGAGCTTCGCCCTCTATGGAGCCTTGCAAATATCGATCTTGACCATTTCAACGGGCTTCCTATTAAGTTTTCGATGAGCAAAAAACTCATCCAGATACAAGAACAGATGCTTGGAACACGTGAAATGGAATCCAGCCCGATCCCTGAAGAAATAAAGGCTCAACTCCGCACTTACCAAATTGAAGGTGTACAATGGCTGGAAAGACTCCGTTCCATGCACTTGAATGGTATTCTTGCAGACGATATGGGCCTGGGTAAAACTTTACAGGCCATCATTGCTATTGCGCAGCTTAAATTGTATGAACCTCATGCGTTAACCCTCATTGTCGCCCCTACCTCCCTCATTTACAACTGGAAGGAGGAGTTTAATAAGTTTAATCCCAAACTGAAAATCCTAATTGTTGACGGGACTCCTCAGCAAAGGCGAAAACTTATTCAAGATGCGAACAAGTGGGATGTTGTAGTCACTTCTTACAGCCTGCTCCAAAAAGATACAGACCATTATAAAGCGATTCCTTTCTCTTATGCTATTTTGGATGAAGCCCAGCATATCAAAAACCGCGGCACTAGGAATGCTAAATCAGTGAAGCTGATCCAAGCTCCTCACCGCTTGATCTTGACGGGAACTCCCATTGAAAATTCCTTGGATGAACTATGGAGCCTCTTCGATTTCTTGATGCCGGGACTGCTTAGCTCCTATGACCGCTTCGTGGAAAAATATATCCGCGCGCCGAAGCAAGGGGATACTAAGGCAATGGAAACCCTGCGCAGAAAAGTCTCTCCCTTTATTCTGCGCCGCATGAAAAAAGACGTGCTAAAAGAACTTCCACCCTTGTCCGAAATCGTATATCATTGCCATCTTTCTGAGATCCAGCGCGAACTTTATCGCTCCTACGCAGCTTCTGCTAGGGAAGAGCTATCTCAATTGGTGAAGAAAGAAGGGTTTGACCGCGTTCAGATCCATGTCTTGGCCACGCTTACCCGTTTGAAACAGATTTGCTGCCACCCAGCAATTTTTGCAAAAGAAACGATGGAACCCGGCGACTCGGCCAAATACGACATGCTGATTGAGCTATTGCAAACGCTGATCCAAGGCGGCCATAAAACAGTCATCTTCAGTCAGTATACACGTATGCTTAGCATCATGAGGGAAGATTTTATTCAAAGGGGCATCACTTTTGAATATCTGGATGGTTCGTGCAAAGATCGTCTAGATATTGTTAACAGATTTAATAATAATCCCGATATCTCTGTCTTCTTAGTTTCTCTAAAAGCAGGGGGCGTAGGTCTTAACCTTATCGGCGCTGATACGGTCATCCACTTTGACATGTGGTGGAATCCGGCAGTGGAAAATCAAGCGACGGACAGACTGCACAGATTTGGGCAGCAACAAAGTGTCACTTCGATTAAACTCGTTACACTCAACACCATCGAAGAAAAAATCCTTGAGCTCCAGCAACGCAAGAAGGGGTTAGTGCGCAAGGTTATCAGTTGCGATGAGGAAGCGATCGCAAAACTAACTTGGGAAGAGGTGTTGGAGCTTCTCCAAACGTAATTAAGGCGGAAATATTCATGAAGGATTCTAAAAACTCATCAGGTTTTACTCAGGCTCTCAAAAGGGCTTTCGGAAAACTTACCAACTTCCGGGGCGTCTTCTCTAATGACATCGGTATCGACCTAGGCACGGCTAACACACTGATTTTCGTCCGTGGTAAAGGCATAGTCTTAGCGGAGCCCTCCGTTGTTGCTGTCGACTCCCTAACTAACGAAGTCTTAGCTGTAGGACATAAAGCTAAGGCCATGCTTGGTAAAACCCCACGCAAAATCCATGCCGTCCGTCCCATGAAAGATGGTGTAATCGCAGACTTTGAAATTGCTGAAGGCATGCTAAAAGCCCTCATTAAAAAAGTCACCCCCTCGCGCAGCTTATTCCGTCCTAAAATCCTTATCGCTGTCCCTTCAGGAATTACCGGTGTGGAAAAAAGAGCGGTAGAAGACTCTGCGTTGCACGCCGGCGCACAAGAAGTCATCCTGATGGAAGAGGCTATGGCGGCTGCTATCGGCGCAGACCTCCCTGTGCACGATCCTGCTGCGAACATGATTATCGACATCGGCGGCGGTACCACAGAAATCGCTATCATCTCTTTGGGCGGTATCGTGGAATCCAGATCGCTCCGCATTGCTGGCGATGAATTCGACGAATGCATCATCAACTACATGCGCCGCACATATAACTTAATGATCGGTCCTAGGACTGCTGAAGAAATCAAAATGACTATCGGCTCCGCTTACCCTCTAGGCGGTAATGAGCTGGAAATGGAAGTGCGCGGAAGAGACCAGGTCGCCGGCTTGCCTGTGACTAAACGGATCAACTCCGTTGAAATTCGCGAATGTCTGGCAGAACCTATTCAGCAAATCATCGAAGCTATCAAAATTACGCTTGAAAAATGCCCTCCTGAACTAGCTTCTGACCTAGTCGAACGCGGCATGCTCCTTGCCGGCGGCGGTGCGCTGATCAAAGGACTAGACAAACTTCTCGTTAAAGAAACAGGCCTGCCTGTCATTATTGCACCTAACCCTCTATTGGCAGTGTGCCTAGGCGCAGGAAAGGCCTTAGACTACCTAGATAAATTCAAGAAAAACAGGGCTCTATAAGATTATGACAAGCTACGTCATCACCGAAAAAAGCATTCAAAACAAAGCGCTTAAACTTTGGATTGAACAAATGGCAGCACTTTGCCAGCCAGAGCATATTCACATCTGTGATGGATCACAGCAAGAATTCGATAAGCTTACTGCTGAGATGACAGCCTCCGGTATGATGACGCCTTTGAATCCCGAAAAGCGGCCCGGCAGTTTTCTTTGCCGGTCAACTTTGGACGATGTGGCAAGGGTCGAAGAAAGGACGTTTATTTGTTCGCGGAAAAAAGAGGATGCCGGACCCACAAATAATTGGCACGATCCTGCAGATATGCAACAGATTTTGGATAAATTATTCCAAGGCTGTATGCATGGCAGAACAATGTATGTCATCCCCTTTAGCATGGGACCCTTAGGCTCACCCATTGCTCATATTGGCGTGCAAATAACTGACTCTCCTTATGTCGTATGCAATATGCGTTTGATGACCCGCATGGGATCCTCTGTCTTAAAAACACTAGGCCATAAACATTTTGTCCCCTGCATGCATTCCGTAGGAGTCCCCTTAGAACCTGGCCAAAAAGATAGCTTTTGGCCGTGCAATCCCGACAAAAAATACATTGTCCATTTTCCTGAAGAAAGGAAGATCTGGTCTTTCGGTAGCGGCTACGGCGGCAATGCACTGCTCGGAAAAAAATGCCTCGCACTAAGGATCGCCTCTGTAATGGGACGTGATGAGGGTTGGCTCGCAGAACATATGCTCATTTTGGGGATTACCAATCCTAAAGGTGAAAAAAAATATTTTGTGGCTGCTTTCCCCAGCGCATGCGGAAAAACCAATTTGGCCATGATGACTCCTACCCTTCCCGGTTGGAAAATTGAAACTGTAGGCGATGACATTGCCTGGATGAAGTTCGGCAGCGACGGAAGACTCTATGCCATCAATCCTGAAGCCGGTCTTTTTGGTGTAGCTCCCGGGACTTCCCTGCAATCCAATCCCAATGCCATGAAGTCCATTGAAAAGAATAGCATTTTCACTAATGTGGCCTTAACACCTGATATGGATGTTTGGTGGGAAGGGATGACGCCCGAGCCCCCTAAAGAACTGACGGATTGGCTAGGCAAACCTTGGACACCTCAAAGCGGCAGCAAGGCAGCCCATCCTAATGCCCGTTTTACTGCTCCTATTTCACAATGCCCGGTATTAGATCCGGCTTGGGACGACACTAAAGGCGTCCCTATTTCAGCTATTCTCTTTGGCGGACGACGCGGCGACACTGTACCTTTAGTGTATGAATCCCTTTCATGGCAACATGGCACCTTCATGGGTGCAGGGGTTTCTTCAGAAATGACTGCTGCTGCGGCAGGCACTATAGGAAAGCTCCGTCACGATCCTTTTGCCATGCTTCCTTTTTGCGGATATAATATGGGCGATTATTTCAACCATTGGCTTGACATAGGCCAGCACCACGGAGCTATGCTTCCGGCTATTTTTCATGTAAATTGGTTCAGGAAAAATGCGGAAGGAAAATTCCTATGGCCAGGATATGGAGAGAACTCCCGCGTATTAAAATGGATCTTTGAGCGTTGCGACGGCGAAGGTAAGTTTGAGAGAACGCCTATCGGTATTGTTCCTGCACAGGACGGATTAGATACGACAGGTCTTGACATCCCCAAAAATAATATTAAAGAGCTATCTCATATTGACACCGGGCTGTGGTTGAATGAGGTTACAGAACTGGAAAACTATTTCAGGATTTTTGGAGACAAGCTTCCACAAGGCCTGAAAGATGAATTACAAGCATTAAAAGACCGTTTAACTTCTGCTCATAGGCCGAATGACGAGTGATCCCTTCCGCCCATACACAGATTAAAACATTTAGAAGACTTAGCATTGCCCTTATCTTAAGCATTGCTCTAAATATCTTTTTGATCGGTTATGTGGCGTTTTATCAGTTAGACAACTGGAATGTTTCCTTACCCCAGGCATTGCGTCCCACAACTTTGAAGAGTAATTCCTTAAACAATAAAACTGTTTACGTTCAACTAAGCAATTTAAGCTTAGAGCAGTTGGTCTCTCAGCTCAAAGATAAGCAGCCTATTGAAGATGGGTTAAAAATACGCGACATAGCCTTAGGGATACTTGTTAATGAACGCGCTTTTGATATCCAGCGCGGTTTAGGAAAAGCGCCTTCGTTTCGTATCGTCCATCTAGGGATTGCGTCTATTCCCCTCTTTACAAAACTTAGCGACCAGCAATTTACCCTTCTACAAGATTTTGGAAAAAACGAGCTATGGCCCTTAACACCAAAAGGGATGTTCTTATTGTTGAAAGACAACCCTCAAGCGAAAAAAAGCCTTGTTCAAGCCTTTATGCTGACGCCTTCATTTCAAAGCTTAGAAAAGCTCTTTCCAAAAGTGGAAAAGACAACTTTGTTGAATATGGCACAAGAGGGTAACTGGGATTCATTAGATAATATCCCGGAGAATTTTTTGGCTGATACAAGGCAGCAAGTCTTGCTGGATTATATCGACGCCGGATCTCCCACTGCAGCTGCACTTTTACTCCAATATGAGACCTATTTTGCCTTCAAACGCTTAGAGGATGAACAAGTGTTAAAGGTATTGCGGCTTTCTTCCGATAAAAATGCGCTCACGATAAAGTTTATTCTCAGTATGATAGCAAGCCCACGGAGCGAGGAAGTGAAGGCTTTGGCAATGCAAAAACTCAGCACATACACAGATAAGACAGCAATTTTGAACTCACTGATTGTTAAAGCGCCTGACAAGAAATATGTGGTTCAGCAAGGGGATAATCTGTGGAAAATAGCTAAGAAGTCTAATGTCTCTTTAGATAAACTTTTAAAAGCCAATAGCCTTACTGAAAATGCTGTATTGCAGCCAGGCACATCCATAGTTATTCCTTACTGATCCAATCCTTATGCAATGATAGAAGAGGCTGCTTTTTAGGGAGTACAGTCCTTCTCTTTTGTTGATAGTAATTACAGCAATAGTGACGGTCGCGACTCAATACCATTGGCCTTTCTCTCCGGCTTACAAACAAGCGGAGCAAATACATCACTATTTCGTTGCAATTACCCCATTAATAAAATTCATGATGCTTAAATATTATTAAAACAATTTTACCTTAGCAACATTTAAAAAATTTACTATTTTGTAGTTTAACGATTCGATCCATTACCTCTAATAAATAATAGTTAGAAATTGTGAAGCCTTATTGCGACAGTCATGGGCTCTTAAGAGATAGGAAATTTGGTAATTTTCAAGAAACATAAATTTTCCCCATTCTAAAGACAGTAGAAATGACAAAATATACATAGAACCGGAAGATATGTATAGTATACTAGCACTAAACGGGGAAAATATGTCTAAAATGCATATGAATATATCTTTTCTCATTAATCTTGAAGCTTTGGCTCTGTGATTTTAGCTGCGGATACTCTACGTAAATGAGGGAAAAAAAGCATAATCCACCCTTTCCCTCATTCTGTAGTATTTGCTTGGCCAAATTCACAAACGCAAACATCATTTTAATTCTCTTTTTAATAACAAAATAAAAATAAACTAAAAAGTAACAAGATTGACATAATTAAACTTCAGTACGATAATGTCTAAGCTAAAAATAATAAATGTAATCATAATATGGCTTCTCCAACTATCGTTTCTGGGAATAGTATTTCTCCTGTTGCCCCTATTTCAGATGCAAATCCTTCTACGCGGGTAGAAGTAAATAATAATGTTACATTAGAAAATAGAAAAAGTTTCTTTCCAAAAGAAACTCCTGCAGACTGCAGAATTGCCGAAGCAAAAGAAAATAGAATATTAAATTCAAAACGTAGATTAAATGAAAATTATTGCAAAACTAAGTTCCCCTCCTCTGAATTTCTAAGAGAATTCAGAGCTAATATTCTCTTAAGTTTAGCAATACAATTTATGGTCGAAGGGAAAGCTAAAACTTTCCGCGATTTCCTTAACGATCAATACCATCAATCCGTAAAAGAAGGGAACCCGATCGTTTACCATATATATATCGGATCTTCCACTTTCAGCTACGGCGGAAAAACCTTTTATGAAAAGTTCCTTCAAGAAGGAAAATTGCCTTCTCTATTGGATCCACAGGGACGTCAAAACCTTGAAACAAAACCTAATGACTTAGACGTGCGTGCTCAAACAAGGCACAGAGTGAACCAGGATCAAGTCCAAGCGCATATCACATTAGCCAATACCTATTTGCAAACAACCTTAAATAATAACCCGTCTCGCTTTGATCCTAATGTAGTCCTAAAAATTGAAGGGGGAAAATATCCAAAAAGCGACTCCTCTATTCCTATTGAATATGGGTATGGGAATTTTAAAGATTTTTGTTTGACTGATCGGACTTCCGTTCAAGTGGGCCTCAATGCTGAGGCATTATCAAAAGGGCAAATTGAGCTGGTCTTGCTGTGTTCGCATGATGCCCCTTTAAAAGCTTATGTGGATCAATCTTTAGGATTGATCGACGTGATGGACGAACAAGAAGCTGATAAAAAGAACTACATTGCTGTCATTACGATGGTTTCAGAAATCGTACGAGGCAAAAAATGCTATCATCGCTCCCTTTATCAATCCTGGATTAGAAATCATGCCCTCCATTTTGAAGATAAGTGGGGCTTATGGCCAAGCAAGATAGCCGGAAACATTAATAATAGCTTGAAAGGGCATCTCAACCAAAATACAGAGACGCGTCTAATATTTTTCCTGCAGTACGAAAGCTTACTAGAAAATGCATCTCCGGAAGTTAAAGTGAATTTTAGCAAAGGCTTGATTGATAGTGCCTGGATGAATTTAATGATAACAGCCCCCTCTTCAGACCATTGGTTGTACTGTGCGCGTAAAAAAGGGCTGCCCGCTTCTATTATTAGCACATTTATTCAGTGCGGCGTAGGACTTGTTTGGGGTTCCCATGCCGATTCCAAAGTTATGAACGAAGGTTATTCCTATCAGTTATCCTGCCTGTTTGATGATGCACCTCATATTCAGCTTGAAACACCCCAAGGATTGCATTGGATGCTATCATGGTCTCTCGATGTCCCTTCAAATATACAGGAAACTCTTTTACCCTTTGTCAACTCTTCAAAAGATGAAATCATCGCCATCATTAGAAATACTTGCTGTCCATCTTTAGAGGATAATTTTGAGATAACTTTATTAAAAAAATATGCCGATCAATTGCCCTCTGTAGATCCATCGAGTGTGGAAAGAGCAGAAGCTTTATTAAAGTCAAATGAACCTCTTCTCCAATTTGTAGGATTTTCGTTAATAATACAAATGCATGCAATCGGTGTGAAAGGGCTTGAAGATTTGATATTTTCAAATGCTATCCCTTCCCTGCTTTCCTGCGACAATGAAACTCTACGTACCCTAACCTTAAAAGCAGCGACCCATTTACTTCTATCCGGAACGCCAACGCACCTTCACACCCTAGTGAAGATAGAATTACAAGAATGTTACACTTTGGCTAAATGGCTAAGGGCTTTAGCTGCAACAAAAGTATTGAAATTCGTAACAATAGCCAAAAATCGTTGGAAAGACGTCCCGTCGCTATCTAACGACCTTAATACACGCTTTATTTTAGACCTGATGGTTTATTTTCCTGCAGAAGGTTTGGATTGTCTTGATGCATATAGAAAAGGCGAAGGTTTGATCGATAACGATTTAAAGACAGAATTGAAGGCAAAGTTAAAGACCTTTACACAAAACATCCCCTTATTTTTGTCGCATTGGGTAGTGATATCAGACAACTGTGAGGATCTTTTTATTGATCTAGAAGTTACACCTGAAGATTTCAAGGATAAAATTCTTCTCTACTACAGTGCTTTCTATCGTGAATACAAAAAAGCTAAAGATACAAACAATCAGTACGCGCTTCGTCAAGAAATTCATGCCTTAGGAGCCTTTCTTATTGATATCTGTGAGAAGCTTCCTTGGCAAAGAGTGTGTCAAATAGCTGCCCAAATCTTGTCTTCCAGAATTTTTACAGGGATGGAAGCTGACTTGGCTAGCGTTTGGAAAAGCTTCTTCATACTTCTGGAAAAAAACCTTCCTAATAAACCTGTCAACAAACTCGTACTTTCTTCTATTTCCGCTTTGGCTATCCGTTGGTTGAATTTTACTAATTTTCAGAAGAATGAAGAAAAACATTTGAGGAGTTTCCTTGTATTTGTGCTTGAACAGCTGCATGCACATATAAAAGGTTCTGAACGGGAATATCGGTTATTAAAGGTTTGCATAGGGCATTCACTATTCAAAGACATACAAGTTAATGACATACAAGAAAAAAACTGTCTTATAAGCCCTCTTGTTGCATTTTTCGAAGCACCCGCATGTTTAAATTTTCCCATTATTCCGCTCTTAGAAGAAGCTATTAAAAACAAAATTGCATTTATACCCTCATTATCTCCTGCTGCCCGTCTTCGGCTGATCTCCCACTTACTTTCCGAAGGCTCTTTAGAAGCTATTAATGGCGTAAAAGAGATCCTTCAGAATAATGGAAATGGCCTCTCTCACCTGCAAGAATGGCATCATCTAAGCTATGCGCTTACACTAGCAGCAAGGCGCCATTCGGACCAACAATTACACCTTACGCATGCTCAAATGGCTGCATATACACTCAAGAACGGCCTGCTTTTGGAAGCTGTGGAAATTGAAATAGCAAAAGGGCTGCCGGAAGCCTACAAATCCTTACTGGAACTTTGCAGCAAATATAAAGAGTTGTCATCAGATCAGAAGAATTTTCTTACTTCTTGCATGCATCTCTTTTTTAACAAACCCCAATACATAGCACAAGCGACCGAATGGTGCCTTTCCTGCGCATTACAACCCCCTATCGAGGCAGAACCATGGTTTGAATGCATTCATAACTTAGTTATACAAAATCCTAAGCCTATTATAGATACGATCAGCACACTATTAAAATCTTTGTTACTCAACAAAAACCCCACGCTCACTCCCCTGATTGCTTCCAAAGCTACAAGATTAATCCTGAAAAACTCTTCTTCACTTAGCTGGACTTTGTTAGAACTTATCTATCCTTTTGCTGTGCCTGAAATAAAAGACTTGTGGCAAGGTTGTGCGGAAAAAGCACTCCAAGACATTATAAGCGTAGGAAAACCTTTTGAAGCTGTAAGCCTATTTACTTCGAAATACTTTGATTGCAAAGATCTTGTCCTCATCGAAAAAGCCTTTAGATTTATTTTTGAGGACGGACAACTCGTCCCTACTAAACTGAATTCTACTCTATTAAAGTACAAAGCACAGATCTCATCAGACCTTTGGGAGTATATTTGGATTAAAGTTGCCCCTACCGCAAAAACTCAGTTAGCCAAAGACGTTTATTCAGTATGGAAAGGCACAGGATTGCCTTGCAATGAGTTTGTCTTTCAAGGAATTATCCAATGCGGTCTAGAGGACTCCCTAACTTATTTAAATAACTTGGATCAATGTAAAACGTTTTTGAGAGCACTAAAGATCCCTCCATCCTTAATAAGTAAAATCTTCATTTTTCTAACTAAGAAGAAGTGTGAAGAAAGCCTTCTTTTGGATTGGCTCAAATTATGTGATAGCTTGGAAACCACAGAGGCTATCAAAACAAATATTTACACCAAGGCTATACAATATGCCTTAACAAGGAATTATTATTCTCTTCTTGAAGTTTGCATAACTCATACCTCTGCTTTGCTTAAAGGAGGTCAGATTCCACCGGCTATTCTGAAGAAACATATTGATCCTTATTTATCACATGACTGGCCTACATCTCCCGGTGTTTATAACGCTACCCAATTGCTGCTATTCTTACGCTATTTGCTGGATAACAGATCTTTTACGCCTAACCCAAAGCATAATACCCTCCATTGGCTATTCCACGTTGATCTTGGGGAAGAAACTCCAATCAATAAGTTAAAATTAGGCAGAATGTCCGCGCTATTTGAAGTAGCTTTGGCATTTGAGCATATTGCAGATAAAGCAATTCATCCGCTTTTAGAAGTAATATCAAAAGCATCTGAAGAACCTTTTTCCCACCCGCAACTCGTTCTAGTCTTAGTAAAGCTCGGAATACAAAAGCTAGATCCTCAGCGTGAAAAAAAACGTAAAGAACTGCTCCAAAAAGTATTACTGCACCACATCCTTATCGATACGTCTAGCTTGTCAAAAGACAACCAAAGAAGAATAAATTTACAAAATTTAAAATTATTTACTAACCATTCAGAGTTCTTACTGCAGCAAAATACTCTGATTAATATCTTTGCAGCTCTTACAAGCGTGCTAAAAGTACATAAAGATATCGCAAATTATAACTTCTACTTCAACGAAATCTTAACCCTGCTTAATAGGCAATCCGATAAGAAACAAGCGACTATAAACAAAGTTCTCCTTTGCAATATTCTTGTCCGCACATTCAGAATGGAGAAAGAGGTTGTTTCCCCACATCTTGAAAGTGTTGAAAAAGTCCTCTTTCCGCTATTAAAAGACACCCCTTTCAATATTTATGATACTTTTTGTGATGATATCATCACACTGTTAGACCACATCTTCTTTAGCCTGTACGCCACTTCTTCAGAAACATTCATTGAATATAATGTGTCCTGTAAAAGAATCTTAGCCGTTGCCAAGGAAAAAGGATTTGCTTTTACGCCGGAGTATCTTGAAATTGTCTATTTCTTCTTGCAAGAAGAAATACCACAAAAAAAATCACTTGAAGATCATATCCCTATTTTTTGGCGTGTTTTTGACCATCTTTTAGAGTCTAAGCCTGCAGTATTTGAACATTCCATCGTTTCACTTATCAACTACTGCTTCAAAAAACCCTCTTTAGGGAAAAATAAAATAGGCATACTTATCCACGCACTTAGTCTTCTGCGTGCCAAAATCGACAAACTGGAATTCCCGTATCAATTCTATTACAATTTCAGTTGTTTTCTTGATAACGCCGTTAAGGGGGAGGCGTTACATATTCAAGATAGAATGCAGTTATTACAAGCCTATTATTTTTTCTTTTCAAAATGCAAAAATAGCCTTGAGAACCCTTCCCATCTTATTGAAGACGGCCATGTCTCTTTAGCCCAAGGCTGCATATCCTATTTGTCCTCTCTTAAAGATGCTTTGATGTTCTCCCCTACAGATTACTATAGCTACCTCCCGCATACCAATATCATCATCATGTCAACAAAATATAATGACTTTCTGAGGGTATTGTCCAAGTGTCTTATTGCTATCTGTAAAAAATGCAGCCATCTGAATGCTGACACTTCCGTAGAGAATGATATTCGTAAAGAAATCCTTCTCCAAGTGATTGACTTAACAATGAACCATCCCTGTTTAGGGGGAAATGATCCTGAGATCATTCAGTTCCTTGTGGAATTTGCAGTGGATATTCATGCATCACTTTCAAAAAAACTCTCTGTCGCTGTATTGCAATGGTATTTGGCAAAACTTAGTAAAGACCAATTCGATCAAATTATTTGGAAAATAATAAAGCACTTGCCTTCTAACATGTATGACACCTTCTATTTCACTTTACTGACTTATGAAGGCAAACCTCTAAAAGTCATGAGGGAAGTCTATGACAAAGCAAAAACTTTTTTTAATGAAACCACCAAAGAAGCTGCTTTCAGAGGGTTTGAATATTCTTTTCTTTATATAAGCTTATGTGAGATTTATGCTGAATGTCCCATCCTTCTTGAATCTGAAAATGCGTTAGCTGATTTAAACCATACCCTGGGAGCTGTTTTTGCCTATCTCTACAAACAGGGCGATACTGTTTTTCAGCACGCTTTAGAAAATAATAGCGACAAAACGTCACAAACTTCCTTATATGCCCTTGTATTTCGCTTCCTTCATTTTCTGAAAATACAGTGTATCAGTATTTCTCATCCTGATATCACACCTCTATACTTGAATTTGACTTCTGAAGTACTTAAAAAGCCTCAAGAGTCCGCTGAATTTGCCTTAGGCTGCGACCTAATCCACTTTGCAAAAGGGGCAGATTTCTTTAATGATGCAGCCTCCAATATGGCAAAACGTCAATGGATTTATCGCATTTATTCTGAGTTGCAAACATTCCTGCAAAATAATGAGCATTCTTTTGAATGGACCTTCTCTTATCTTCTTGAAAACATCCCTCAAAATACCAATAACTGCATATACATACAGTCCTTTGAGAATATGCTTAATAAAGGCTTCTTTAATGAATTCGAAGAGTATTTCAGTAAAGTTAAGTCATTTCCGCTTGAACATGCCTATTCATTGTATTGCTTTGCAGGACAATCTGCCTGTCATTTTAAGAAAATTGATCGTGCGCTCAAATATTTGCAGATTCTTAAAACCTTTGAAAATCAAGACCAGAGAGTTGTTTTTCTAACCCAAATGATCCTTAAACTTCTCCTCTCTTCAGAAAGCACTTATCCCCTCAGCCTTGAAAATATTAATCTCATTTTTGATCTGCTTACAGCGCGTTCAGCCCCATTTCCAGAAATGGCTGAAGATATATTGCAGTTACTCCTTCTCTATAGAAAAAACGTTTCCTCTCTATTAACTATATTTACTAGAAAATTCTTAGATTTACCGCAGGAACAGCAGCAAATCACACTGCTACAAAAGCTATTCCACTTTTGCAGTACATGTCCCATTTCACTGCCTCAAACATCCAAAGCGTTCAAAGTAGTTGTAAGAACTTTATACGATACAAGTGAGCAATCAGAGGCTCCTGGATATCAGAAATATCTATTGCGTAATTTAAGCCAGCAGCCGAATTTCTGGGAAAACTGCGCGCTCTTACCCTCTACACACTATCTTCACATCATAAGACAGCTATCAAACACAGCATTTCATCTTCCTACTCCGACCCATGAAGTTCTGGAAATATTCTCCTCCCTCCTTAAACCTTCTGAAAAGCATGACTTCGCATTGCATGCACTCCTACATTTTACCAAGAATTACATCGATTTCAGCAAGCATGCAAGAGAGCTGATGATGCTTCGTGGATGGATCATTGAATTCACACAGGAATGCAGAAAAATTAACCTAGCTATAATAGAAACAGTCCACGAAGCACAATACTTTGATGAGATTACCCACTGTCTCATAGAAAGCTCCAAACAAAACTATTCACCGAAGGAATTGAAACTCCTTAAAACAGTATTTGAAAAGCATCTTTATCAACTTTTCAAGGCTAATCTATCTCCTGTTGCACTGATATTAGGGATGACAGATTGTTCCATAGGGATGAATCTCTTACTTGCTTCTGCTGCATTGTTAAAAATGAATGACCCGCTGTTGACGCCTCTAGGAATAGAGTATTTTGAACGCGCTTTTGGTGAATCACCACCAGTGGATGACGCTATTACAAAGGATGTATTATTCCCTGCAATAGTAGCGCTCATAGCTTGTAAGACTGTAGTGAGTGAAAAGTTACTTTCGTATCTGAAAGTTGCTTCAAATAATAAACTATTAAACAAAAACCAACTTGAGGCCTTGCACTATCTGCTAGTCCAACGCGAATTTTCTTCCGCTGCAAATCGTGCAACTAAAATTCAATTCTATTTAAAGCTATATTCACAGCTCCCTCTAGAAAAGCAACCTGAATTATTTATCCAAGCAATACAGTTCACCCATCTCTTAAGCGATAATGAAGAAGCAAAAAAACTCATCGAAAGCCTGGAAGGCATTGCAAGCAATGAAAAGATCACCCATAGAAACCACCCTAGTTTGCAAGATGTGTGCAAACCCGGCTCCTTGACAAAAGTCTATTGGAATAGAAACAGAAAGGCTGCAATCCAATTAGGTTTGCTTGAAGCAGCTTTAGCTACATCCGAAGAATCTCCTTCTAGATTTTTACAAATTGCTTACAAACACTTGAAAGATACGTATGTGATATTCCGTGCAGATCCCTGTATCTTCCCCTATGCTTTAATACACGTATTAATGAACTATGCAGCAATTAGTGATCCGGATAGATTTTTGAACCATGTCGAATTACTGAAGGGTTATTTAGAATGTATTTCGGATACACACCTCAAACATGTGCCGATCATTAAATGTATTTGCACTTTTATCATTTGCAAAGGGCGGCTTGTATTCTTGAAAGAAAACGTTCAGGAAAAAATGATGCAGCAGCAAATGAATTTGAATAAATCGGCTTTAAAATACCTCTGGAAATTCTTTGGAAAAGATCTTTCCTGGCAGCACCTTATTATCCAAGGAAATTTATTGTATTCATTCGAGAATGAGGTCTTTTCCAACGATCCACATGCTCTTATGTACTTATTTGAAAAGTATTTCAATGCTTACCTTAAGAGAATTGAAACAACCACTATTTCGTCTGAAGAATGTCTTACTTCTCTCAATAATGCCTTTTTAGAATCTCCTCTTAATTTTAAAAAAATGAAGAGTGGAGCCTGTATAAAAATATTAGTCAAAATCCTGTCTAAATGGCATACGTTTGGAAATTCTGAACCCTTTGCAACGCGTACGAAAGACCAGCGTTTCAAACCCTTAAAATGCATATTAGGAGTAACGTTAGGAGCTATCACACAGGGCGTCTATGACGATGAGGAAGGTTATGACAGACTCTATTCGCATTTAAGTCTTGCCATAAGATTCGCTACTGAGCTTCTATCCTATCCTGAAATTACGGATGCCCAGAATAAATTAACTTCCCACCTCGGCAGAGTTACGGGCTTTTTATGTTATGACATTGATTCTGTACCGGCGTGGTCCAGAGTACAGGAAAATAGGCTAACTCAGGCGAAGTTATTAACCAAATGGCTTTTAGATCTATATGATAAGAAAGGGGTATATGCTCAATTTGTTTATAAACTCCTTACAACAAACTCCACTATCCTAGAAATTCTTAAGAAAAACAAATACGAATTTTCCCTCATTCAAAACCATATTACCATTTTTATGTATCATAGAGGTAACAGTACTCACATTAACAATTTTATGATTGTTAATCAATCTGCAGCGGTAGTAGGGCATATAATTGAACAAAACAAGAAGTAATACCCCTAAAGATCTCTTAAGAAGGCTAGTACAAAAAAATAAAATTAAAGGATATCTTGATGATTCTATAAGTTCAATTGAGTATATAACAAAGATAACGGAATATCATGTCTATAACGATTGTTTCGGCCGTCTCTACTATTTCCCCTATCCATCAAAATCCCTTAATCTCATCTTCTTCTCCTTCTGCAGAAGCTATCCCTATAGTACATAAAGGTAAATTTCATCCCGTTGAAACACCAGAAGATCAGGAAATTGCAAACGCTCTCCCCTATTTAGATGAAACCTATTCCTTAAAAGCCGAATATTTAAAGCCTCTGCCTCCTGAAGAAGCCCTGGAAGAAGCTGAGATCAATCTTCAAAGCATCTTAAATCGCACCTTAAAATCTACCAACAATTCCAAAACGATCTCGGACTTCTTAAAATCCCAATATGAAGCCTCTATAGCCCTTGGAAACCCCATTAAACATTTCAAGATAATCGGTTCCACCTCCCCAAAAGCTGCAGGAAAGACATATGTTAGGGAGCTACTGATAGAGGTGCCATCCTTATTGAATGCAAACACCGAAAAACGCCTTGATGTCTTACCTAAAGATTTAGACATACGCGCTGAATTTTCCAAGCCGGTAACCCAAAAACAGCTCTTCATTCTTAACACAGCTGCTTGTGCATTTATAGGGAAAGAGCTCAAATCTTCCATATCAGAAGAAGAACCCAATCTGCTTATTAAAATCCCTGAAGACCGTATTGATTATGGTTTAGGGTATTATAAGGAGGATAATTTCTCACTTTTTAGAAATAGTGCGTTCCATTTTGCTATTACACCCACAAGCTTATATGAAGACAAATTACATATTACCCCCCTTAGCAGATACCCCAACAGCCACCGGCGCGCATTTGCAGACTTACTGCTTAAAATCATGTACGATGATGAGGCCGCTGATAAAAATTACCTCGCCCTTCTAGGCCTTATTTGGGGCTTTCTTAACGGAAACAAATGCTATAAACGTTCTATGCTGACATCCTATTTGTTCGCTCATTCCAATAAATTTCAAGATAAAAAAAAATGGGCTCTCAATAAATCCCAAGATAAAAATAAATGGGCTTCCAATAAATCCCATGATAAAAAAAAATGGGCTTCCAAATTTGCAGAATACATCCATAATCATGTGATCAGCCATTCAGACATTACTAACGAGCAATCAGACAATACTAGCGAGATAAAATTTGTTCTATTCTTAGCCTTTGAGCTCATCTGCGAGAGGGAGGTAAATTTTCAAAAAGGATTGAAACCTTATACTCAACTTGCATTCAAAAAGTTGTTCTCGGAAAACACCCAAGCTAGTGATCCCCTTTTCAATGCACGGCATAGCGGAATTCCTGCTTCAGTCATAGCTCTGATGTTAAATGCAAGTATTGGGCTTATGCTGGCATGCCCCTCAATGCACAATTCGAAAGTCCATCTTACAAAAATATTCGATGAACCCTTCCTTGAGCTCATTCATGACACAGGCTTTAAAATCTTGTTGGAGTGGGACCCAAACGCCCTTGCTACCTCTACTGAAAGGGTTCATCTTTTTTTAGATGAATACTCTCCCCTCTTGATAGATATTTTTACTTCTGTATTTTCTTTATCCATTGCAACAGAAAGTACAATCCCGGTTTTTAGTAAATACAAAGAGCGCATTGTATTTGAAGCTGAAGCCCTTTTAGCCAAAGTTCAGAGCTGGGGCAAGCCTGAAAATAAGATACTCCAACTTATCGCCCTTTCTTTGTTAATGCAGCTGCGCGCTCTAGGGGTTCAGAAGGCTGAAGAAATCTTATGCATGACTATACTTCCGCATGTGATGAATGCAAATCATCCTCTGATACGTGAAACAGCAATACAAGTCGGAAAATCGTTATTATTATCAGTCAGCCCGAAACATATGCATTCCGTCATTTTAGGGTATTTAATACAGTGTACTCCTCAGGGTTGGATGCTTGCTCTTGCCTATAGCGGAGACCCGCAACTCAGTGCATTTGCGTTTGAACTGTGGAGGGTCCAGCTGATTGAAAAACCCGCATTTGAACTGAGGTTCATCTGCAGGATGCTTTTTTACTATCCTGAAACCGCTATTGATGAATTGCAGACTGCTGTAAACCAAGGGACGTTAGATACAACTTCCTTAAAATATCTATCCGATAAACTTAGACTCCTTATGACTAGTGCATCACATAAGATTTCCTGTTGGTGCAAATTATATGATTTATGTTCACATCGGACGATTAACGTTTCCTTTGAGGAGGCACCCCTTCGAGACAACTATCTAAAAGCTTTCATTAAATTAAAAAAGACATTCAATAGTCAAAATCCCCAACAGTTGGAAGAATCTTGTCGACAAGGCATTTTGCTTGCCGATGAAATATCAAAATTGGGATCGAAATTTCCCTGGAAAAATGAATTTGCATCCGTTGTAGAAATATTCAAGAGCAGGCTTTTCAAACAGCTCGTGCCATCTTATTTAAACTATTGGAGGCGTCTTTTCATCTTATTAGATGATGAAACACCTGAAGTTATATCTAAAAGATGCCTTTATGCCTTATCAGAAATGGCTACGGATTGGCTTTCGGTAACTCCGATCCCCTCAGAAAATAATTTAGAAGTATATCGTGTCATCTTGAAAATCATCGAAAAGTTCACCGAAATACAACCCTCTGCACCTAAACTATATGCTCTTCTTTTGAAGGCTCAAAGTCACCCTTTATTTAAGGATGTCACTGCAATTGATCTGCTGAGAAATGAAACGATAAAATTTCTTCAGAACGTGGGAAATAGTTTTTCATTAACACCCCTACTAACACCTGCCCTGAAAAGGGATAGCAATCTGATCAATGAATCTAATTACGTTCTATTTCTAGAAATTGCCCGTACATTGGTAACAGAAGACACTCTTGAATCACTAAATCTATCCACAGCCATAGCAAAAACTCTGGCCACTTTGAAAGCACATACACCAGCGTCCAAGGAATGGTCTGCTTTTTCCAATCATCTACTACTTTCCGCAAGACATAGAGACGATGCAAAACTTCATCAGGAAAACGCTTTATTAGTTTATGAAGAGTTAAAAACAGACTGCCTGCTGGAAGCGCTCCAAATCGAGGCCTCTAAGAATGTTACAGTTGCTAATCCCACTTTCATAAGCCTTTACAATAGAATGAAGACTTTCTCGACATCCCAAAGAGAATTATATATTTCCCTAGCCCTACAGCAGATTTCAGCTAATCCAAATGTTTACTTAGAGTGGTTCCAAACGGCAAATGCCACTCCTTCATTTAGCAATTGTGAAACTTTTAGTCTTATGCTGGCATTTATGGAGAAAATACCTGATGACCCTGCTCTGCACCTGCTGGTTGTACGCGCTGCACAGAAACAAAATATTCAGAAAAGTGCTGCTAAGACTGACGAGTACGAACCCCTATTAAAGATTATTTCTTTACTATTGAATGGCAATAATCTCATCCCTTGGAAATTCCTCACTTCGATCAAACACCTATTTCCTAATGACAAACGCATAACGAAACACTACGAATATAATTTAAGCGAAGCCCTGAAAAATAATGACTATAACCAGTTAATCGTTTACCTGCTGGATTCTAATAATGAAACATCTTCGGATGAAAGCAAAATTATCTCTCTTAGAACACTTTGGGCAGATTTTACTTTTACCCACCCCAAAATGCCGGATCTCATAAAAAAGTACGCGCCTCTTTTGAACGGCTCCGATTGGGATTGCTTGTGGAAATGGGTTGAACACAAAGGAAAAAAAACTCTAGCAGTCCATACGTTCGCAATTTGGAAGACATCTTCCCAGCCAACATCAAATCAAACTATTGTGGCACTTGGCCTTCATGCACCTTCAGAACTCATAAGTTTATTTGACAGCCTTAAAGACCTATTTAAGTGTCTCCGTGCTGAGACAACGATTCCTCCTGACAAAAGAAGAAATATCCTTTGTAGACTTTTCCAATGCACAGAAGCTTCTTCCGAAGATTTTATTCTTGAAGTGCTTAACGAGGCAGGACGCTATAAATTTAAACCTGCGCTGCAACATTCTATTTTACAAGTTCTTATTCCGCTTGCTTTTCAGAAGAACTATCAAAATGTATTGATTGTGTGCTGCGCATATATTTTAATAACGGTTGAAAAGCATCCTAAATACAATAAACAATCCATAGACCTTCTCTTCGACAATGCTACAAAATGGCCAAAGAAACTAGATGCGCAATTAGCCATCCATCTTTTTAAGATCTTTGAAAAATCAAAAGCCCTCTATAAACAGACTGTTCTTGCAGGATTTTTCCCTTGGATCGTCCAAGCAACCTTCCAAAATGGGGACATTCAAAAAGCAAAAGAAATTCAAATCAGTTTTATATCCTCCTACTGTGCAAAATATATTAAAGAGATCCCTAAAATACTTGCACCTTACGTTTTTAATATTTTAGAAGAAACTGCACCTCTTTCTGCAGTCATAAACTGTCCCTATATTTTTCCTTTACTGCATAAGGCCTTAGGCAAATCAGTACAAGCCCGCTTGGATTCATTATGGTATAATACCTTGTTTGACATGCTCCATTCCGCCCATTCCCACACAGACCCTTTCTATGATGCCCTGATGATGCATCTCATTATCTATTTCAATAACCACCCTCTATTATTTACAGAAGCTTTTAAGTTAATCCAGGCTGCTGTGGAGGTAACTGTATCCCGTATTTTGGCTTCACGTGATTTTACTCAGCAAATTAAAATACATACCGATTTTGAAATTACCTTCAGTCCTTTCAAAGATATGCCTAGTCATATGAATCAGTTGAACAATCTTTTCTTAGATGTATTATTAAGCCCTAAAGGATTTTTAACCCCGTCGCAATATTACAATTTAAACAGTGGAAACGCACAAGATCTTGATAAAAAAACTTTAGATGCACTTGAGCAATGTTATGATCTTACTGGTGCACAAAGTCAAATTGCATTCATAGACTACCTCTTCCAGTTAAATCTTAAGTATTATAATGCCCTGAAGGATAACTTAGATTATATAAGTGTTCTTAAAGACTTACTCGAAAGGCTTTTCTTTCATCCTGCTATGGATGATGAGAAGTTATGCCGCAGAGTTATCCCTATCGCTGTGGGCATATTATCTTTGTGTTTGAAAAATCAGCTCTATCCTTTGAATAATGAATATCATCGCCTTTTGAGCTTCTTCTTAAATAACTTAGATACAGACAGTCAAGAAATTAGACTCACCACTTTTGAAGAAAACATCTCCTCTTTCTGGCTTACATTTCATTATTTACGTAAATCACATCCTGCTTGCTTAAGCCGTTCGATTCACAGGCTTTATTATTTCGCTTTTAGGGACTTTGAAAACACCGATGTAAACACTTTTTCAAATGTTTACACTACCATTTGCGAGCTTCTCCCTAATACCTGCAAGCCTGTCGCCATGTCTAGATTGACAAAATCACTTTTCTATTTCTTGCAAATACACCCTTCCCATCGTACCGGGATAAATTTTACTTTAGGCACAAACCTTCTATGCCTTGGTTTCCAAAAATTTGCGGTTCTTGTTTCCCATAACCCCCCGGATACTACTCTGGAGACAGAAATTCTGTTCAAAGAGGTGGAGTTCTTTTTAAATACTATTAATCTTAATAACCCCATTGAGTGGCCTAATTTCATCGAAATGACTGTAGAGAAAATCTATGCTGCAATCATTGAAGCCTCCCCACTTAGCGATAACCTCCTCCCTATTTTCAGCCACTTTCTGAATTCTATATTCGCTTCTACAATGAAATATGGAACTATGGAAGAGAGAAAAACTTCTTTTAGAAATATCTTTACACTAGCGAATGATACCTATTTATCCATTGAATGTTCCCGCTTAGTGCACTGCAGTATTAATCATCCCAGCAAAGTTTTTGCTAATCCGCGGAGCCTCTTAGACATCCTTCCCCAGAGTATGCACGAACATATTAGTTCCTGCATTATAGAAAATAAACCACCACCCTCATGCAACTCCCAAATCCTCGTTCAATTGTTAATTCCCCTTGAAAGTATTTGCAAGCTTAGAGAACAGCAGCAAACTCCGGCAAATAATTCTAAAATAAAAGAATTGATAGAAAATGCCATGGGATACTGTTTAAGTATAAATATGTATGATCCCTCCTACAGCAATGGCTTCAGATATAAACTTGAAGTCCTTGTTCATTTGTTCCTAATCTCCTTGTCAGATTCCGGCTTTAATTTACGTGCAAAAACATTTGCTAATGTGCTTTTTAAGAGGAAAGTTCTTAGCAATCCGAAGGTAATCGTCCATCATTCCACGAACAAAAGCTATTTTGTATTTAAACATATTGCCGAACTATTGGTTGAAAACTCTTCCGGCGATGCATCCTATTACAACCAAAATGTGATATGCAGTGTAGTCAATACACTGACCCAGAATATTTCTATTCACTTCTCATCCATTTATAAGCCGGGAAGCCTAAGCAGGTACTATTGGGTAAACGATCCAAAATTCGCATTCCTTCTCCTGCTTTTGGAAACTGAAATAGATCAAGCGCACCGCTATCCCGCTAATGAAAAGAAACATACAGCTGCTGCATTTTCATTATTTCAAAAAATGCTAACGCATACTCCTAGACACGGTAAAGGACTCTACTTAGCCTACAACATTCTATTGATGAATTTCGAAATCCATCGCCTCGGAGAAGATACTAATATTAATAAATATAAAGAAATGCAGAGTAAGATATTTAATTCAAAATCAGTGGACAAGTATTCTCTACTCTATTGTATGTCAAACCTTATTTTCGAATGCAATAGGATCTATAACATCAAAGGGATAACCCCTAACATCTCTTTCGCATTGTTAGATTGGAATAGTCGATCGCAGAAAGAAATAATAAATGAAGCAGGTACTGCCTTTGTCAATATATGGACTTATACTACAGCAAGGGAGTGTTGGGGAAATGTTTACATCCATATGTGCCTGCTAGCAGGATTACAAACATATCTTTATAAAGCAGACTCCCCCGGCCTCGTTGAGATGTATGCTTATATTTTTAATACTCTCCTTCGGATGCTGGACATATCAGACTATATCCCTCATGCAGCCTGCAAAGGACTTTTTCATTTTCTTGATAAACAGCACATACAAATATTCAAATATGATCAGCTAAAACAAAAATTGATGAAAATCCTCTCTAAACTTATTCAAACTAAACCTAAAGATAGAGAAATAGAGGACCGAATTGAACTTGAGCTGCTGGCAATTTTAGATATCTGTATTGAAACCCAGGTATTTAAGGGGATTGAAGATTCGCATCAATTACAAAATTATTTTGAATATTTACTATTAAATCAAATTTCCTTGCTTAATACCCCTGGAGATATCGAACCTAAATTAAGAGGCTGGATGATTTTAACCTCATTTCTTTGGAAGGAAACAGAAGATAATAATGAACTTTACCTAGACCAGAACAAGCAAAATGCATGCCTTAAATTATGGGTAGAAAGTTTAATGAATGGAGACGGGCTTGCATTGAATCTACTGAAATCCTTCATTGATGAGCCTAAGCTTTTAACTATTGCGGGTATTTCTGAACTTAAAGTAAAACTCGACTTAAAGTTAAAGAACGCCCCTCTCCTAGATCAGGATACTCAAATTATAATATCCATGTGCAAGAAACTACTGCATTTTACCAAAAACAAATTACAGGTTGTCCCTAACTAAAATAACGTCCATCAGCCTGTCACATAGTTTGTGACATCTTCGGATATGTTGCTCTTCAAATCGAATGCCACAATCTCTCTAGGTATCCAGCGTCTTTTCAGCATATCCATTTTCATAAACATAAGAATAACAAACTTTTCGGGATCTTTAGCCTTCTCAGTAAGAAGCCGGTCTTTCATAAGATTGAACTCCAGCCTTTTTTCCCACCATTCATCATACTCAGCCTGGGTGAAGGCTTTGCCTAGATTCTCATTATAAACCTGCAAAATGGTTTCTTTATCATAGCGATATTGACCGGCAATCGCTTCAAAATATAGAAAAATCGTTGCGTTAATTAATCTAAAAGCATCACGTGGAACAGTATATATACCTTTTAAGAGGGTCCATCCTCTAGAAAAATACCCCTGCTCTTCATTTCCGAATGCAGTAAATTTTAACGAAGTCATAGCTGCTTTCATGACGTCTAAAGTAGTTTTATTCAGTTCAATAGCGTCTTCTTTACTCCAAGGAGAAGGTGAGAAAAATGCGTGCCTATAATAGGGAAATAATGTTCTGACAAAATATCCTAAAGGAGGGATATACTCTACAGTACGATCTTGCCCAATATTACTCTCATCCAACCCTAACCCCGGTTGTATAAAACTGTAAAACTCGTTGTAGATATGCACATCGGACATGATATTGAATCCCAAAAAACTTCCAAAGTTTATCGGTGCATATTCTTGGATCCGATCATACCATGTATGGACAATCTCCATTCTTTTCTGCTGTAAACACTGCTGCAATCGTGTTTTTAGGGATGTACACTTCTGTGCCGTATTAGTGATCACCATACTATAGCAACGATTTATGGATTGTTGCATCATGAAGAATGAATAGTCGCTACCGTTCATAGCTAATTCGAGAATAATTTTTCTCTTCAGGTCCCTCTGTTCCGCGGTTTCCTGAGGCATATATTTAAGAAAGGCAACAACTTGCAAAGCACGCTCTTTCATCTCATCGATACTTCTAAGATCTCCTGCAGGCCGACTACCACCTTCTAGATTTTGAACAAAGAGTGCTAATTTCAGGCGCGCTCTTTCAATCAAAAAGCGTTTACCTTCAGGTCTAAAATCGGGTTTCTCAGGATTTAGACTAAATAACGGTCTATTCTCTTCGCCCGCCTTCTTCACAAAGGATCTTTCTGTTCGGATGATCGTATTCATCACATTGGGGGGAGTAAGACTAAACAACTCGACAAAATATTCGATGGTCGCTTTATCATTCAGAATGGATTCTTCAAGGACTTTAAAGTTGTCTTCATCCTCCCAATCTATTCCTTTGAAGCACTCCTTAAAATCTTCGAAGGAGGCCCCGGTAGTATCTACATCCAGAGTAGGCACTACACCCAAATGTTTGAAATCAATTTCAACATCCTTTTTACAAATGCTTAAGTCCAGATCTTGACTGAGTTCATTAGATTTGGAGGAGGCTAATGTTTTAAGATGCGGATAGTACCCGCCATAGGTAATATAGTATCCATGTACTGCTTTATCCATAGTGTTTCTGAGGAAACGGATAATCCCAGGAATAAGCTCATTTATCAAAATTGCCCCAGCTGCAAGTTTTAATGCTACGGGACTTAAAGATACTAAAACGCCTATAGCGGACAAAGACGGAAGGCACTGATTAAATAGTTTGCTTACTCTTTGTCCAAGTCGATTGTTCCTATCCAATAAGCCTATGCCAATTAATGCAGCGGAAGCTATCGCCTCAACCTGGAATCCTTGGTAGAATTTAAAGGCTGCAATCGCAATTTGCCCTGCTTGAATCACATTTCCGGCATGCTTGACAGTGGCATTTGTAAGCTGCCTTAGTTTATGGAAATTCTGATAGCTAATTTCATTTTTTATAATATGGTAGGGTGCATCACAGACTGAAGTTCCTGTAGAAATTTCAGAGTTCTTCATCATAGCGCTAAAGAAGATCAAAGCATGAGCAGCATACGAAAGCGTGGAAAGGGAGAATTGGATGGGCGAAGATACAACCGTATTTTGAAATAGAGTCCCCAAAATCTCAGAGAACTGATTAAAAGTTTGCCAAACACCTGCTTGCTGATAAAGGCTGGCCAGATAATAGCTTCTTCCCTGGAAAAAAACCTTTTCATTGCTCTGAGCTTGAGACACAAGGGCGCCCTTAGCTATCCCATTTCCTGCTGCACTGATCCAAGCAATATTATTAGTCATAATCAATTCATTTGTTAAAATAAATAATTATAACAAATAATTATTAATAAATTGTTAAGATAAATATACATATTTATTTAAAACAGATACTAGTTATTCCTTTTTAGGAAAAACTAATGAAGCTACAGCACTCAAAGTTAATACCAAAGCTACAATACTTAGAGAAATAAGATTAGGAACGTGATAGTACCCTTCCATGAAAATTTTAACTGCGATGAAAAAGAGAATAATTGCCAATCCCTGATTCAGATAATGGAATAGCTCCAGTAAAGAACTCATAGCGAAATACAAGGCCCTCAGACCAAGCACAGCAAAAATATTAGACGTATAGACAATATAAGGGTCTTGCGTAATCCCCATGACAGCCGGAATGGAATCTATGGCAAAAACAACATCCGTTAATTCAATCGCTAATAGCACAACAAGGAGTGGTGTAGCATACAACTTACCATTTTCTTTCACTAACCAATGTCCATTGCGATAACCCGATGTCACCCTAAGCCTACTTTGAAGCCAATCTACAACCTTGGGAATTTCACCCTGTTCATCTTTAAATAACAGCTTGTAAGACATTACAAGTAAGAAGACTGCAAAGATATCTAATATCCAGCTAAACTCCTTAATGAGGGCTATGCCAACGAAGATAAAGATAGCACGCATGAGGACAGCACCAATGACCCCCCAGAATAGAACTTTCCGTCGGTATTTCTCTGGCGTTTTGAAGGTTCGGAAAAGCACTAAGAAAACAAACAAGTTGTCCACACTTAGCGCCTTTTCAACTAAATACCCCGTAAAGTAGTTGGATGCATCTATAGGTCCACGCTCTTCCCATATCCAAAAACCATATAAAACAGCTACCGTGATCCAAGCTAAGCTAGCGTAAAGGGAAAACTTGATTCCATTTTTCCCCTCCATCTTCGGAGATACCAACAGATCAATTGCAATAGCAATAATGATCAAAATATGGAATATGATCCAAGGGTATACTTCAGCAGAAAATATCATTGTTGGGAAGCAAGGCTCCACTTAACGAGCATTTTTTCGTAGGAGCCATCTCTAATCATTTTTTCCAAACCCACATCAAAGCGTTTTATCAAATAAGCTCCGCTTGTCCCTTTTTTTGCTACCAATCGAATGGAGTCTTCTTGAGAAGGAGCGGTCACTATTTTAATTTTTTTGGAATATACACCTTGTAGATAACGTTGAGAGGACACGAAATCAATGATCACAGCATCGATCCGATTAGCTGAAAGGTCCTCTATCGCTTTTGAAATACGGGGATAGGGTGTAAATATAGCATCTTTCTGTGCAATCGAAGATTCTAATGCTTGTTCTTTTAATATACCGATGATTTTGCCGTCGATATCGTCAAAGCTTTTGATTGTAGAGTCTATAGGAACTAATAAAACATATCCTAGGATATATAAGGGTTTTGAAAACTCATATTTCTGACGGTTGACGACATCTGCAGGCATAGATGAAAGAGCTCCTTCCCAATTTCCGCGTTCCAACCCAAATATTAAACTTTTCGAGGTCACATCAAAAATCTCCAGGTGAAGATCCTCCATTCCGGAAATCTCATCAAAAAGATCATTGGTAAAGCCCACCATGTTTTGTTCTTTACCGCCTAAGTCTAATGGATACCACGTCACATCCCTGCCGATGCGGAAATAATCTTTTCTCATGGCTTCATCTGAGCAGGAACGCAAAATCCCCCATAGGACTAACAACCCTAATATTATAAGCAAGGGTATACGTACAAAAGGCTTACGATAGTACTCAAAAATATTATTTAACGAAAAATTGGCCATGTTGGTTGCGTATTCCTTTCTTCCCAAATTACTATGTGATTTTTATCGGCATCCAATAACAATAACGCCTTTCCCCCTCTCGGCAGTGACATAGATGTGGGGGAAATCGATCCACCCAATGGCTCGACAAGTTCTTTTAATTTATCCACAGATTCTACACGTATATAAATAGTCGCTTGCTGCTCCGGGTCTTTAATCGGTATAAGAGTGCCAAGTATGCCTTCTTCCCCACTGATTTCGTAACCGCTTATCCCCTCTTTCACCATAGGGACAAACTTCCAACCGAAAAGGGACTGGTAAAAATGGATGCTTTTATCAAATTGAGACGAAGGCAAATCAAAAGCTCCGGCCAAAGGTTTATTTATCTTTTTCATTGTTCTGTGTAGAGCACCCTTGTAGATAATAATTTTTCATGTTAACAGACTTATAATTCTAAAAATATATACTTTCATGCAAAAAAACACATTATCGTTTGCTTTATTCTTAACTATCCTTTTCCTTACAGGCTGTTCATTCGAAAAAGCCTATACTCCCCCCTCGGTTGAGCTATGCGATCAATGGAAAACTGACAACTCCGCATGCGAAGAACAACCTTGCCATGAACCTCTTCCCATATTCTGGTGGAAAATTTTCGATGATGAGCGCTTAGACACTTTGGAATGTCAAGCCCTAGCCGCTAATCCCGATTTAAAATCTGCTGCAGCCAACCTCCAACGCGCGGCAGCTTCCGCCCGCATACAGTATGCCGCCCTATTTCCAAATGTCATCCTCAATCCTTCCTTGTACCATGCCGGAACGCGCGTCCCCAGCTTTTTCGGTATTCCAGCCGTCGATTCGCCCGGTAGGATACAAGAACGCATTTATAATTTCCCCTTTTCTGCTTCTTATGATCTGGACCTTTGGGGACAATACCGTATGAATTTCAATGCTGCAGAAGCAACAGCCGAAGCAGCCTATCATCAACTACGGAACACATGGCTCATACTCACGATTCAGGTGGCCAAAAGTTATTACCGCATCCGCGCCTACGACGACCAATTGCAAGTCATAGAAAAAACCCTAACATCGCGTAAAAAAGCTGTAGACCTTAATCAGGAACGTTATGACAAGGGGCTTTCCAATCTTTTGGACGTCTCGAGGTCCAAAGTAGAGTTTGATAATGTCCTAGTACAGAAAGATAACCTGATCCAAGCAAGGGGCATAGAAGAGAATACCCTAGCGGAATTGACCGGTTTGGCTGCATCCTGCTTTTGTGTAGGTGATTCTCCCCTCTATGAAGAACCTCCTTGCGTACCGCTTGAGCTGCCATCTACAGTCCTGCAACAACGTCCTGATCTTGCCGAGGCAGAAAGGCGCCTTTACGCAGCGCAGCAAAACATCGGCGTAGCAGAAACAGCCTATCTCCCCTCCATCGCATTGACAGGTCAGATAGGCTACTCCAGCAGTATTTTCAACCAACTTTTTGACTGGGAATCGCGCTTCTGGTCCTATGGCGTCCAAATAGCCCAGCTGATATTCGATGCAGGGGCAACAACAGCCCAAGTGGACGAAGCTGTCTCAGTATTTCTACAACGCGTAGCCGACTTTGAAAAAATCGTCGTCAAAGCCTTTAAAGAAGTTGAAAATGCTCTTGTGAATGAAAGAGCGGCAAACGATAAAATCATCCATCTAGAACGCGCTGTCGAAGATTCAGCCCAGACCTTTAAGCTGTCCAATAACCGCTATAATGCAGGCCTGACCAATTACCTAGATGTTGTAGATGCCGAACGCACATTATTAAACGCTGAATTATCCCTTGCACAGGCCAAAGGGGAAAGATATACCGCCTTATTATCACTGATAGAAGCCATGGGAGGATCCTGGTGAAAAAAGTATTGATCATTCTGCTTCTTTTAGCACTGGCCGCAGCCGCTGCTTACTATTACATTATTCACAAAGAAGCTGAGAAAGATGCTAACGAGATTATTTTGTATGGCAATGTAGACATCAGGCAGGTTGAACTTGGTTTCCGTGTACAAGGTAGAGTAGCAAAAATGTTTTTTGATGAAGGAGATCTTGTCAAACCGGGACAGCTTATGTCATTCCTGGAACCGCAACCCTATGAAGATAGGGTCGCACAAGCCAAGGCCAGTGTCGTTTCCACTCAAACCTCGTTGAACAACCTGGAAAGCATCTTAAAAAGACGCCAGGAGCTTATCGGCTCCGGTTCAGTCTCTGTGGAAGACCTTAACGACACACAATCCCAACGCGACATCAAAAAAGCGGACCTATTGCAAGCACAAGCAGAGCTAGGTGTTGCAGAAACAAATTTTAAAGACACCTTCATGTACTGCCCTACCGAAGGGACAATACTCACACGTATACGTGAACCAGGCAGCGTCGTCGAACCCTCCATCCCTATCTACACCCTTTCCATCAAAAGCCCTGTATGGATCCGTGCATTCGTCAACGAACCCAACCTAGCTAAAATCTATCCTGGAATGCCTGCCGAAATCTTTAGCGATACCCCCGGCACACCCATCTACAAAGGTACTATAGGTTTTATCTCGCCTATAGCGGAATTCACACCCAAAACAGTAGAGTCCACAGATCTAAGGACAGATCTCGTCTACCGCCTCCGCGTCGTCATCCCTGAACCGGACAAATGGCTAAGGCAAGGGATGCCCGTGACAGTAAAACTTAGAAATGAACTAGGTGCCAAAGAGAGTCCTCCTCGTGCAGAGTGATCCCCTGGTTATCATAAATGAGCTCAGCAAACGATTCGAAAAGAAAGGCCCTCCCGCTTTAGACAATCTCAACGCCCGCTTTTTTCCAGGTAAAATCATTGGACTTGTAGGACCGGACGGCGCAGGAAAATCCACTCTCATCCGCCTAATTGCAGGATTACTCCTTCCTACCACCGGTACAATAACGGTCATTGGATTTGACTCGGTGAAGCAGGCAGAGAACATCCATTCCAATATTGGATATATGCCTCAAAAATTCGGCCTCTATGAAGATCTCACGGTACAGCAAAACCTCAACCTCTATGCTGATCTACGCGGTCTCCAGACTAAAGACCGTCAAAGCACCTTCGAAAAGCTGCTGGCCTTTACCGCATTAAAACCATTCACCGGAAGGCTAGCCGGCGCCTTATCAGGGGGCATGAAGCAGAAATTAGGCCTTGCTTGCGCTTTGATAGTCCCTCCAAAACTCCTTCTACTAGATGAACCTAGCGTAGGCGTCGATCCCATCTCGCGGAGGGAATTATGGAAAATGGTACAAAATCTCCTCTCAGAAGGGATCTCCGTCGTATGGAGTACCGCCTATTTGGATGAAGCTGAACGGTGCGACGATATCCTGCTATTGAATGAAGGAAAGCTCCTCTTTGCAGGGCACCCCAAAGAACTGACAGATAGAGTAGAAGGACGCACCTTTCAAATACGCTCAATCGAAACACGCAAACGGCAAGTCCTGGTCAACGCCCTTAGGCAAGATGCCGTCACCGACGGCGTCATCCAAGGCAGCAATGTGCGCATCGTCCTCAAAAAAGATGCCACGCTTCCGCCGCTGTCGGATTTCCATGCAGGCAAAACAGCCGAGGTCATCCCCGTCACTCCCCGCTTTGAAGATGCCTTCGTCGACATCCTCGGCGGCAGCCCCGGCGGAGTCTCGCTCCTTGCCGAAAAAACTCCCATTGTCTCACCTAACTCAGAATATACTGTAGAGGCTAAAGGGCTATATAAACGTTTTGGCACCTTTTACGCCGCCAGCGATATCACCTTTGCCATCAAGAAAGGGGAGATCTTTGGACTGCTCGGGCCAAACGGAGCAGGCAAATCCACCACCTTCAAGATGATGTGCGGCCTGTTAAAACCCACTGCCGGTGAAGCCTATGTGTGCGGGTTAAACCTCTCCCATGCTCCGGGTGAAGCCCGTGCCAAGTTGGGATATATGGCGCAGAAATTCTCCCTTTACGGAAACCTCTCCGTAAAACAAAACCTCGAGTTCTTCTCAGGGATCTATAACCTAAAGGGCAAAATTCGTTCAGACATGATCAATGAAATGATCGAGACCTTCAGTCTAGAGCCCTACCTCAATATATCCGCAGAACTGCTGCCACTGGGCTATAAACAAAGGCTCGCCCTCGCCTGCTCAGTTATGCATCGGCCTCAAGTCCTTTTTCTCGACGAACCTACATCCGGCGTCGACCCTATCACCCGACGGGAATTCTGGACCCATATCAATGGGCTGGTAGAAAAGGGAATCACAGTAATGGTCACAACGCATTTTATGGATGAAGCTGAATACTGCGACCGCATCGCACTAGTATATAAAAGCAAGATCATCCAAATGGGCACACCGGACGCACTAAAAGAAATCGCTATCACAGCCGATAACCCCAACCCTACGCTTGAAGATGCCTTTATTGAACTTATCCAACGGTTCGATCAGGAGAAGTCAGCATGAGCGGCTCAGCACGTAGGTTAAAAGCCCTCATTATCAAAGAATCCTTCCAAATCGTACGCGATCCCAGCAGCATCCTTATCGCTGTCATCCTCCCCTTAATCCTAATGTTCATTTACGGGTATGGCGTTTCTCTAGATATCGACCACCTGAATATCGGCTTAGTGATGGAAGATACCCGTACTGACGCTCAAAGCTTTGCAGAATCACTGACCAATTCGCCCTACTTTAATGTGAAAATCGCCCACAATCGCAAAGAGCTCTATACCGAAATGGCAAAAGGGCATGTACGGGGTATTGTCATCGTACCCTTTTATTTTTCTGAATTCCTTCACAATAACAACAGAATCGCCCCTATCCAAATTCTTGCCGATGGCAGCGAACCGAACACTGCAAGTTTTGTGCGCAACTATGTCCAAGGGGCCTGGAATAAATGGCTGGAACAAAGGCGTATCAATGATGGACAGAGGGGGATCAGTCTGGTTCAACTCCAGTCGCGCGTTTGGTATAACGAAGAGGTCAGAAGCCGCGATTTTCTACTCCCCGGCTCATTAGGGATCATCATGTCCCTCATCGGAATTCTATTAACCGCTCTTGTTGTAGCGAGGGAATGGGAAAGGGGTACTATGGAAGCTCTTATGGCTACTCCCATTCGTATCATAGAACTTGTTTTTGGCAAGCTTATTCCCTATTTTTTTCTGGGCATGATGTCCATGCTGCTTTGCGCAGCTATCACAATATTCTTCTACGAAGTCCCCTTCCGCGGATCCTTCTTCGCACTCTTGGTTGTTTCCAGCGCATTTCTCTTTGCCGCCTTAGGTATGGGCCTCTTTATCTCTACCGTATCCAAGAACCAATTTGTCGCTTCCCAAGCTGCTGTCACAGCTGCCTTCCTCCCGGGACTCATGCTTTCAGGCTTCATCTTTGAAATCAGCAGCATGCCAAAAATCATCCAGTGGATCTCATCCACCCTGGCAGCCCGTTATTTTGTCAGCGCGATGAAGACACTCTTTCTTGTCGGCGATGTGTGGTCTATCCTGTTGTACGATATTGGCTGCATCCTGATTATCGCGGCCTTCTTCTATATCTTAACCTCGTTCAAAACTGTCAAAAGGTTGGATTAGACAATGTGGGGCAGAATCAAAGCGCTGATCATCAAAGAGATCCTTGCCATCTGGCGCGATAAGAAAAGCCGTGCTGTCCTCATTTTACCACCCATCATGCAGCTGCTCATTTTCTCTTTTGCCATCACCCTCGATGTCAATAATGTCTCTGTAGGAATTCTTAACAGAGATAACGGCAGCCTCTCCTTTGAGTTGATCGAGCGCTTTCGCGGATCCCCCTTCTTCACCAATATCCTGACCCTTAATAACATCTCTGAAATTGCAGACGTCATAGACAAAGAGAAAGCCGTCATAGTCTTTCAATTCGATGAGGACTTCTCACGCAGACTACAAGAAGGAAACGCAGCCTCCGTTCAGGCAATTCTGGACGGCAGAAAATCGAATACTGCCCAAATTGTGCAAGGCTATGCTTCCGAGATCATACAAAACTTTAGCCAGGAATTTCAGAAGAAAAATAACTTCCCCGTTCTAAACACAGCCCTATTCCCTTACAATTGGTATAATCCTAATCTGATTTACCAGTGGTTCACTGTCCCCAGCTTAATTGGTATCCTAAGTATGTTAATAGGGCTTATTGTCACAGGGTTATCGGTTGCACGCGAACGAGAGCTCGGCACCTTTGACCAACTCCTTGTGTCACCCCTTTCTCCCAGCGAAATACTTTTCGGCAAAACTTTACCTGCCATCATTATCGGCATGGTAGAAGGATCCCTTGTGGCTTTTGCAGCGATATACTTTTTTAGAATCCCTTTTGAAGGATCATTCCTGCTGCTCAATTTCAGCATCTTGACCTTTATCTGCTCTATCGTGGGGGTGGGGTTGTTCATCTCTTCCCTCGCAAAAACACAGCAACAGGCCCTGTTAGGGGTTTTTGTTTTCATGCCGCCAGCCGTCATGCTCTCAGGCTTTGCTACCCCTGTGGAGAACATGCCGACCTGGCTCCAAAATGTCACCTGGGTTAATCCCCTCAGGCATTTTCTTGTGATTGTGAAAGGGATTTTCCTGAAAGGAATCCCATTTGAGATAGCCTTTGCCCATCTCTGGCCAATGGCTATTATTGCTGTTGTCACACTAACGGCTGCAGGGTGGTTTTTCCGCAGCAGATTAGAATAACGCCTAACTTATCAACCTATTTTAGAATTACCTCAAGCAGCTTATTTCGATCCCCTACCGTCTGAGTGATGGCTTGGTTGGAATATAATCGTTCTTGGGGATGAAATTTGCCTTCAGGCCATCCTAAATACTTATTATGAAGTTGACCTATTTGGACTAGTGTGCCGTCTGTTTTTTCAATCATTGATAGTTTTACAATTTTATTAGTCATTTGCAGCTTAAAAGAGCTAACCTTATGCTGAGAGATACTCATGGCAAAAGACATCGTATCAGGGCATTTCTTCACAGCTCCCTTGATCGAAATAGAACATTCATGAGAAAGAAATTTTTTCTCAATTTCAGGGAAGTTTCTAATCAAATATAATAGATGCCTTGCTGCAGTGGAGTTTTTTGCAACTAGATATTGCAAAAGGTTGAGCTGTCTACCCTCCACATCGCAATTATCGCCTTCAATTTTATGCTTAAATTTCACATCAAATCGCATCTCCGCTAATTGATCCGAATTCTTAGCAAATAAATTTAATATAAAGATTAAAGGCTCATTGAGAGATGCATTCACGACAAATGACAGTGTATCAGAGCATTTTTTCTTAGTTCCGTCTGTCCACACAGTGCATTCGTGATAAAGAAATTTCTTTTCAACTTTAGGGAACTTTTCAATTAATCTTAATAATTGTTTTGCTAAAGTGGAATTTTTTACTAAAAGATATTGCAGGAGATTTAACTCATTACCTTCCACTTTGCAATCTTTACCCTCAATTCTCTGTTGAAATTCCAACCCAAAACGTATATTCGTCAGTTGGTCCGGATTCTTTGCAAAATCATTCAAAAGCTGCCCAATTTCAAAATCAGTCGTCCCCACAAAAATAACTTTTAGATCGATGGCACCTCTTTCAATGAAAATAGTCCTTATTTTAGAGGTAGGGAACTTCTGGTTTTCGATTGCAGCTGATAAATATTCTGTTTTGATATCTTTAAAATAACCTTCAGCATTTATAAATAATTCATCGCCCACAGTCTTTTCAGAACACAATATTCCATATGCTAGAGATAAAATAGCTTTTTTGAGGATTACCTCTTTTTGCGCTTCGTTAGAATACCCTAAATAATCCATGCAGCTGTAAAAAAGACGTGCTAAGAAAAATTGCGATCTTTTAGATTTTCCTAGTTCAATTTCACTTTGAAGCGTAACAATGACTCCGGTTTCTGCAAGAGATCTAGCTTTTCTAAGAACATTTTTGCTAGCATCCCCCTTATAAATAATGAGCGACTTGCATAGAACAGTAGGAGAAGGGCCTTTGCCTGTTTCCGGCAACGTCTGTTCATTTGAATTACTAAAGATCTTTAAACACGAAGTTATTACACTAGCCATTTTTGTAAAACCATAATTAACAAATTAATAAAATAATTATATTAACATCTATAATTAAAATCAAACATTTAAAATATTTAATTTAGCATGCTTGCTAAAATTAAAGTTATCCTTTACTCTTACGGATAAGTCGATTCCTAGGTGAAAAATGGATACTGAACTCTTAAAACCCAAAATTTCCTCTAAAACTCCCCCTAAGAATTCCTATGTAGATATGAATAAGGTGGGGGTCGTTATTTTGGGCGGCGGGCAAGGTACACGTCTCTATCCTTTGACAGACTCACGCTGCAAACCAGCAATCAGCTTTGCCGGAAAATACCGTTTAATCGATATTGCTATCTCCAATGCAATACATTCTGCATGTTCTAAAATCTATGTCATCACTCAGTTTTTATCGACATCCCTACACAAACACATCTGCAGAACTTATACCGGAAACAATATTTTCAATGACTCCTATGTAGATATTCTTACCGCTGAACAACGTCCTACCAATCATACGTGGTACGCCGGCACTGCAGATGCGGTACGCCTCAACATGGACTATCTCACCGAAGCTTCTGTCGACTACTATCTTATCCTTTCCGGCGACCAAATCTATTCAATGGACTTCACTCCCCTTGTTGCCTTCGCCCACAAAACAGATGCCGACTTAGTTGTCTCAAGCCTCCTAGTCAATGAGGAAGATGCTAAACGTATGGGTATTATGAAAATTAATCCCCAACACCAAATTCAACAATTTGTGGAGAAACCACAGCAGAAAGAAATTTTAGACACCCTTAAAATCAACTCCACTCAACGCAAACACCTATCCCCCCACTCCTCCTCCAAAACTCCCTTTTTAGGCTCAATGGGAATCTACCTATTTAAACGCGAAGCCCTCATTAAACTCCTAGAAGAAGAAAGCCGCGAAGACTTCGGTAAACACCTCATCCCAGTTCAAATCGCTAAAGGCAATACCTATGCTTACATTCACAACGGTTTCTGGGAAGATATCGGCACAATACGCTCTTTCTATGAAGCTAACATCGCATTAACGTATCCTGAACCCGTTTTCAACTACTACAATGAGAACTCCCCCCTCATCTGCGCCCCCACAAAACTCCCCGGATCACGCATCAACAACACACAAGTCAAACACTCCATCATCTGCGACGGATGCGACATCGAAGCAAAAGAAATCACACATAGCATCATCGGACCAAGACAAATCATCGGCGCCGGCACCATCGTAAAACACAGCTACCTCATGGGAAATGATTTCTACCAACCACCCCTCACCAACCGTTTCCCGGAAAAACTTCATATTGGCAAAAATTGCGTCATCAAGAAAACTATCATCGACAAAGATGTCAGCATTGGCAATGATGTTAAACTCATCAATAAAGATAACTTAACTCATTACGACAGCGAACATGTCTACATCCGCGACGGCATCATCATCGTAGCACGCGGATCAACGCTGCCGGATGGATATACACTCTAGAGAAAACTTATGGCAGTCTGGGCTATAGCCGACCTACACCTATCTTTCGGCGTTCCTAACAAAGAAATGGATATCTTTGGCGCAAACTGGAAAGAACACTACAATAAAATCGAAGCCAACTGGCGCGCAAAAATCACTGAAGACGACCTTGTCCTCATCCCCGGTGATATCTCCTGGGGCCTAAAGCTGGAAGAAGCTAAACCAGACCTCGACTGGATCGATAAACTCCCCGGCACCAAAGTCCTCCTACGCGGTAACCACGACTACTGGTGGTCCTCCCTCAAACAAGTTGCACAAATCCTTCCCCCCTCCCTGCATGTCATACAAAACAATATCTTCTACTGGAAAAATGTATGCATCGGCGGAAGCAGACTCTGGGATAGCTGGGAATACAACTTCAACAAGTATATCCCCTATAACGAAAACCCCGCATCCAACAAACTCACCTACCAAGAAAAACCCGACGACCCCTCACAACGCGATAAAATCTTCGAACGTGAACTCATCCGCCTCGAAACAAGCCTCAAAACGCTAGACCAAAAAGCCGACTACCGCATCGCCATGACACACTACCCTCCCATCAGCGCCGACCTAAAACCCTCCCGCGCCTCCGAAATCCTTGAAGAATATAACGTCAACGTCTGCGTCTTCGGTCACCTCCATAATGTCGTCCACACCCACGACCCCCTCTTCGGTACCCGCAACAACGTCCAATACATCCTCACCGCCGCCGACTACCTCAACTTCGACCCCATTCTTCTAGGGGGCATTGCCCCCTAGAACCCCCACCAAAGAGCAAAGCCCTTTGGAAACCGCTTTCCTCCCTTCGGGCAGCAAACGAGCGTGCCGACTCGGACCTTAGCTCAATTTTATTATTTATATTTTTTATATGCCTGCTCGTACCTTAGCTTAGTTTTATTACTTATATTTTTTATTTGGGAAATAACATCTAGGAACCCATTAAAAAGCAAATATCTAAAATTATTAATCTATTTATGGGTCTTTGAATTATCAAGGACTAACAAAGCTGCGACAAGTCGCAGCACTCCTATACTAGGGAACGTTTTTATAGTCAGAGATATTATATGCGGATTCAAAAGGACGCCAGTCCTTTTGTGGGGTTAGGGGCGAAGCCCCTGAGGGAAATGAAGATGGGGGGGGTGCCAGGGGGGATTTTATCCCCCCTGGCGGGGTTCTAAGGGGCAGAGCCCCTTAGCGGATGGGGCAGGCGCCGGTGGGGCAGGATTCCATGAGGAGTTCGTCGCGCATTTCGATGCCGGAGTAGTCTACGTCTCTGAGTTTAGAGGTGTAGGCTTCGAAGGCTTCTTGAGTGGTTACCTCTTGAGGGAGGTAGGCGTACCCGAGGTCTTCGGCATTTTTTGTGGGGTCATTGCGGAAGAGGAAGGAGACGCCGACGTAGCAGTCCCAGTTGTGAATTAGCCAGTCGATGATGGCAGGGATTTCGGAGGGGTCGTAGGAGATGGTATTGGAAACGTTTTGTTCGCACCATGTTTCTTGGAGAGTTTTGTACCATTCGAGTTGTTCTACGGCGCTATCGCCATTGATGTCTACTTCTTCTACGGCGCCGTTTTTGCGGGTGACGGTTTTGCGGGAGAAGGGGACGTTGTCGTAGCGGACGGGGAATTTTACGAGTACGGATTCTGGTTCGTAGGGTTTATCGGCAATTTCGTATCCGGCGGCGCGGAAGCGTGCGACGAGGGGATCGTGGCGTGAGAAGGTGATATTATTGAAAATATAGCGTCCGAGAGGCATGTGAACGCCTTCAGGAACTTCACCCCACAGGTCGGTGGCCATAATTTTGCTTAGGGTACCGCTGGGTTTCACGCAGGTGACGTTTTTGGGAAGAGGAGAATCCAGTTCGTAGGCCATGCTGTAGGCGGCGCTGACGGTGATGTTGCGCATCCTTTTGAAGTCGTAGGCGGTGAGATCTGGTCGAGCGCGGATACCGGTGAGGCCAACGCCGCAGAGGTGTAGGAAGGAGTTATTGAGGTGCCAGGCTTCTTGGAGGATTTCGTCGCGTAGGTCTACCATAGTTTGTCTGTAGTTCATTCTACCGGCGAGGTATAGGGCGCGTTCGAGGCCGATTTTATCGCCTTTGAAGGCGAGGACATTGACTTCGGTTAGGTTGCAGAAGCTTTTGTTGCCGAGGAGGATTTCGCAGCAGGGGTTAACACCTTGGAACCAGGGGGCGCGTCTTTCAGCTTCGACGGCGTTGATCATGCCGGGTTCGGAGCCGCCGGCATCGAGCATCATTTGGAACATTTCTTCCAGTTCGCGGCGAGTGGGTTTGCGGCGGAAGAGGAGGCTGTTGTTGGATTGTTGTCTATGGGCCTTATCGCGGAGCCACCATTCTTTTTTGGCGGAGGCGAAGTCTTGCCATTCGGGAACGCCGTATTCGAAGAGGGCGATTTGAGCGGAGCGGCGGCTGGATAGGATGGTGCCGAGCCAGTTGACGATATCGAGGATATCCATGCGGGTGAGGAGTTGGTCGGAGCGGTCGGAGAGGATTTTGGCGATGGCTTTGAAGGCGATGGCGATTTGTTCATCACCGGAGGAGATCCATCCGTAGCCTTTTAGGCGAGTGCCGGCGGGACGTATTTCGGAGAAGTCGAGGATGAGGGAACGGGCGGGGAATTTTCCGGCGACCAGTTTACCGATGGCTTTGGCCCAGGCGACAGCGGAGTCGCCCACTTTGATACGCCATTCGTGAGTTTGAGGATTGTAGGTTTCGACGTTGTGAGGGACGCCGCCTTTTTCAGTGCGTTGTGAGCGGATGACAATGATATCTTGCAGAGGGCGGCGGAAACCGTTGAGAGTACCGGTGATAGGTCTGAAGCCGACGCCGCAGCCTTGTAGGAGGAGCCAGAGAACGTCGACGAGGTCGTATACGGTTTCGACGTGAGTGTATGAGCAGTTGAACATGCATGATTCGCGAGTGCGGCTAAGTTCGGTACCGCCGAGCCAGAGAGTGCGTCCGGAGGGGGCTAGGTAGCGGTCAACGATGAGGCTGCGGATTTCTTCTAGTTCGTGGTCTTCCCTGTCATTGAGTGGGCGGTTGAGGGCGCGTTCCCACAGCCAGCGTTGGTGTTCTACTACGCGGTCCACGACTTGGTTCCAGCTTTCAAGCATGGTTCCACCTTCTACAACGGGGCGGTGGTAGGTGCGCAGCGATGTTGCCATGGCACGTGGTGTGGGTTTAGTCATGGTGATGTTCCTTATAAAGTTTTTGTTGTGTGTGAGTGTGTGAGTCTTACAAGATGTTGTAGTTTTTAGGATCGCTGCTACCACAAGTTGTAGAAAAACGCCTTTGGTATCTATCTTTTGCGCTTAAAAGTCAAGATAGGGCGGGGCATTAATTCGCAAACCTATGGGTTTTGGATATTTGCGATTCAATAATGTGGAATTTCAATTCGTCATTAATTGGCGGAGCCTTGAGAGTGCATTGTCGCTAGGATCTAGGGGTGCGGATGCATCTTTTATGCGGCGATTAGCTTGTAAAGTTTGGAGGGCGTTGACTTTACCGTCATTGTCGCGATTTTGGTGAAATTCGAGACAGATATCGAGGAGGTCTTGGAAATCCTCTTCTGATTCTAGGAGAGGGAGGACTCTGACAAGAACATCTTTGAAGAGGGAGGCGTCGCCTTCGGTGGCGAGGAAATGTAGGACTTCGAGGAAGAAGTCGAGTTTATCTTCGTCCTCTTGTTGGTCATCGAGAAGTTGAGCGATGAGGCGGTTGGCGGTGCGGGGTTCATTCTGTGCGATGAGGCGAATTTTTTGGAGGTTGAACCATTTGTGTTCGGAGATGTATTCGGAGAAACCTTCGATGATTTCGGCAGCGTAGGTAAAGTTAGCGTTATCGATGAGGTCGGCGATGTAGTCGAGGAGGAAGCTTTCGATGTCGTGAGCGCAGCCGGCGGAAACATATTCGAAGACGGTGATGGGGTCGGCGCCTTGGTCGGCGTTTTCTTCGAGGATGATTTGGAGGTTAGCGATGATATCTTGTATTTGTTCGCTATTATCGATATCGCCTTCGTCGTAGATATAAATCTGGTGGTCTACTTCGTCGCAAAAGAGGGAGAGGCAGGGCTTATCTGTGATAAGGCGTCGCCAAAGTTCGAAGACGATGAGGTAGATTTGGTCATAGGTTTTGCTTTCGACCCGACGTTCGGATAGGATTTCGTCGCAGAGTTCCTCAGGCGAGTCGTGTTGTTCGGCATAGGCTAGAAAAGAAATGCGATCTAGCAGGATGCCATTCGTTTTAAGTCTTTCAAATAAGACAGAAAACGGCATTTCTCGATAGTCTTCCACTTGCCAATCCTCAACAGGGACAGTGGGATCCCGCAGCCAATTCAGGCGCAGGGATGTATATAAAGCACGACGCTCGTGTTCCATGAATTCCTCTTAACTCACACTACAAATATACATCAAAACAGTATTCAATATCCATAGCAACTGATTAGCGCAACGAAAAAAGACGTCGGGCGTTTTCTGCCGTTGCGGCGGCTACGGTTTCAAAAGGTATTCCCTTCAAGTCGGCGATGACTTGGGCAGTTTCTATAATATACGCCGGTTGATTTTTTCTGCCCCGTTTTGATTCGGGAGCGAGATAGGGAGAGTCTGTTTCGATAAGGAGATTATCTAAAGGGACGGCTTTGGCCACATCCTTTAGGATTGCGCTTTTTTTATAGGTAACGATGCCGCTGAGGGAGAGAAACCAGCCACGGGAAACCACTTCTTTGGCTTCCTTTTCGTCGCCAGTGAAGCAGTGGAGAACACCGGGGGCGTGCTGGCCATTCACGGTGTAGTGGGCATCGAGAAAGCGGAAAAAATCTGAAAAAGCGTCGCGGCAGTGGATAACCACGGGCAGGCGGCATTCTAATGCTAGTTTTAGATAGCGCACTAAAAACTCTTGTTGTAGCACACGTGGAGAGTGTTCGTAGTAGTAGTCTAGTCCGGTTTCGCCTACGGCAACGAGATCTCCGTTGCGGGCATGGGAGGCGAAAAGTTCAAAGCACTCCTCCCCTTCCTTTTCCACGTCGTGAGGAGTTGTTGCCCCTGCATTAAAAACTTGAGGATAGCGTCGTCGCAGGTCTACCCCTGCAGCCATGGATGCGGCGTCGGTACAAATATTTACGATAGAGCCCACGCCGGCAGCTTGTGCAGCAGCGATCAAAGCGTCCGCATCGGGAAGACATGCGGCAGAAGTGATATGGGCGTGGGAGTCTATCAGCATTTAGCGTACCTGTGCTACCGGAACGGGCAAGCGTTCCAAAGAATTCAGTACAGAGTCTTGTGTTAGAACTTGGGGTAGGATCTCGGGTTTATCCCCAGGTCTCCCATTATACAAGATATAAAGAGGAACACCGCTGCGGCCGAATTTTTTCAGGTATTGCGTGATGACAGGATCGGATTTAGTCCAATCTGCTTTCATTTTGACAACGCCTTGCTCCATCATTTTTTGGTTTACTTCTTGGGTGCTTAGCACTAGGTGGTTGGTCTGGCAGATCAGGCACCATTTGGCGGTGAAATCCACAAAGACGGGAACACCTTGCGCTTGTAAAGCTGCGATACGATCAGGGTCGAAGTTTTCCCAGCCACCGGCGTGGACAGCAGAAGCTACGGCAGGTGTCTCATCGGATGTTTTACCGGCGGATAAAATGCACTGGCCGCCAAATCCTACGAGAATCAAGGCTAAGACCATGCTGAGCATGCGTGTTCGTTTGCTGCGGTGCGGGGCGCTCCAGCGTCCATAGATCCAGCATGCTAGAGATAAAATGAATAGGCCGATCAGCAGCATCGATTGGGATACCATGTCCGTTTGGAAGCCGAAGACCCAGACAAGCCAGAGGACGGAGCCTAGCATAACAAAGCCCATGAACTCCTTAAAAGAGTCCATCCAGGCACCGGGTTTGGGGAGGTAGCGCAGCATGCTGGGGAAAGCAGCTAGCAGTAGGTAAGGGAAAGCCATTCCCAAGCCGAGGAACGTAAAGATAAGGAGGGATTCTGCGGGCGGCAAAGTCACGGCATAACCTACAGCAGATCCTAAGAAAGGTCCGGTGCAGGGAGTAGCTACTGCAGTCGCGAGGATACCATTGCTGAAAGAGGCTAGCATGCTTTCCTGTTTTTCAGCAGGAGCAGCGGAGCGGTTGCCGACCCAGGCAGCAAAGAAGGCGCCGAATTCGAAAACACCGAACATGCTGAGACCGAAAACAAGCATGACTGCAGCTAAGATTCCTACGAAAAGAGGTTCTTGCAGCTGGAATCCCCAGCCCACAGTACGGCCGTAGGCTTGCAGGATCATCAATAGAGACGCAAGGACCCAGAAAGAGATTAATACGCCTGCAGCAAAAGACAATCCATGTTTCAGGATTGTGCTGCGGTCTTGTCCTGACATCCTTACAAAGCTTAGGATTTTGAAGGAGATGACAGGAAGAACGCATGGCATCAAGTTAAGGATCATCCCGCCCAAGAAAGCCATGGCCAAAGCAAGCAGGAAGCCGCCGGCGAAATGGAACTCATCCAATTCGGAAGTCATTTCCGGAAGTTTCATGGGAGGATTTTGAGCTTCAAGCATAGCCAGAAGTTCAGGACTTCCTTTGGCATCGACAGGCGCATCGATAGAATAGCCTTTTTTGCCTTCCGGCCCGTGAACGACGATGACGCCGCGCAGAGGTTTTGCTTCATATTGCGCGTATGTAGGCAAAGCGATAGCAACATTTTTGTTCTGGTTAAGAATCTGCAGAGGCTGTTTATGGTCGACGACCTGCTGATCTTGAGAGAAGAATTCAATTTTTGTGGCATTTTGCGCATCTGTGTCAATCTGTAGAGCCAACAAGCCATTTTGATAGACGGCGCGGGCAGCGCTGATCTTTTTAGGCAGGGCTTGGCGAGCGTCGGCAAAAAAGTCTTTGTGAAGGGACGCTACTTGAGTCGTAGGCGCCACAGTAATTTCTTGGGTCAGCGTAGCTGATCCGGGCAGGCACATCTGGTCTGAGCATGCAACCCACTGCACTTCAGCTGTGATGGCGCTGACATCGCCTGCTTTTACTGTGTCGGGAACATTGATTTCTGCGAGAAGTGCGAATGGTTTAGCGTAACCAAACCCTATTTGGCCTTCTGTTTCGAAGCGGTCAGGGGTTGGCCAGGTGACTTCTGTGACAGTATATCCTGGGGGAAGGATCCATTGGAGCTGCGCTCCCATGCCCACATCGCCGGGATTCTGCCAATAACAATGCCAGGGATCTTGGACATCGAAGGCGATGGCTACGGTAAAATTACTACCTGGCTGCACTGCTTTTTGTTCAATCTTCATTACGGCTTCCACAGAAGAGCCGCCGCCCATCATATCTAGCCAATCTTCTTTATCCATCGCGGCCAGAGCCCCGGTGCTTAAAGAAAAAGTTGTTATTAATACGAGCAATAAACGAATGATAAAACGCATCCAAACCTCTTGAATTTTGGGTATTCCTTTATGCAATGCCTGCATTAATTCCCGATAACAGCTTGACAAATAGCAAAGGAATCAGGGAGTATACCAATTTACAAAGAACTCTTTAAACCTCAGATTCTGAAATTGTTAAGAACTTACAATTAATACTATGATTATATACAATCTTGTTTTAAATAGCAACCCTTTTATTAACGCTTACTTTAATAGCGACCTGTTTGGTAAGTGTATATTTATAGCATTAATTAGTGCTTCATTAATTAGTTGGAGCCTTATTTTATATAAATGTTGGCTGACTAGAAAAGCAAGGAAATACTCTACAAATTTCCAATCTATTTTTGAAAGACATCAATTAGATCCCCTAACAATTTCAGCCGAAGCCCCTAAAGAAGAAATCAACCCTTTCCGTGACCTTTATTTTATTTTAAAGCGGCAGACGTTGGAGCTCCTACGTAAAAATCGGCATTATGCGTCGGCCCACCCGACGGGAGAAACTTCAGCTTACCTTTCCACCGCGGATATTTCACTTGTCGAATCACACCTTGCCGGCGGAATTGCCCAGCAATCCCAAAAATTAGAAGCCCATCTTTTTGTCCTCGCCATGATCGTCACATTAGGTCCCTTCTTAGGACTTTTGGGAACAGTATGGGGTATCTTAATGTCCTTCGGCGAAATGCAGTCCAGCGCAGCCAACAATCAGGCCATCCTTGGCGGTATTTCTTTAGCCCTTGCAACGACCGTTTTAGGAATTCTCGATGCTATTCCGGCACTCATCGGTTACAGTTACCTTAAAAGTTCCTGCAAAGCCCTTTCTACAGATATGGAATGCTTCAGCAATGAGATGCTTGCGGCGATAGAACTCCATTACCGTAAAGTGGACATGCCATAATGACACGCAGACGCATGATCGGAATTAGAAGGCAGCCGGTCACGGAAGCTGAGCCTGAGCTTAATCTTACTCCACTTATTGATGTCGTTTTCGTCATACTTATCATGTTTATTGTGATTGCTCCATTAATGGAATACGAAAACATCCAACTAGCAGAGGCTTCCATTGCCGACTTATCACAAGCAAAATCCGTCGCAGCGAGCAGCGTAATTTCGATTCATGTGAAAGCCGACAATACCATCTCATTAAATGGAGAATGCGTAGGATGCGAGAACCTTACCGTGAAATTACAGGAGATGAAGCAGCAGCATCCTGAAATCACGCCTCAGCTTTTCCAAGACAAACGTGCACAGTTTGGAACTTATCAGAAAGTGAAGAATGCAACGGAAGCAGCAGGTTATGCTTCGTTAGACCTGATATTATCTCCGCCATGAGTAAACACAAAACGTTTTGGATTATATTTGGCTGTGTGGCCTTCCTCCACCTTGCCGGCATAGGTCTGACAACACTAGGACCGCAGCGTCCCTCTTTTACTCCAGCAAAAAAACAACATATCGTCGTAAAAAACATCCCCCTCAATCCCGTTACGTCTATAGCACGTCCCCCTTCAGCAGTCACTCAAACGACGGCGATCTCTAAAGCTCCCTCTGCACCTGCCTCCGCTTCACCTAAACCTTCTGCTCCATTGCCTACACCCCCTCCTGCCCCTATAATTGCTAAAGCTGCCCCGCAGCCTAAGCCTACCCCTCCTCCAAAAACAGTTGCACAGGCACCCAAAGTTACTCCCGCTCCTGTTGCCAAAAAAGTTCCCGCCCCAACCCCAGCACCAAAACCGGCCGTTCAAACCATTACAGTCGCAAAAGAACCCCCGCAACCTCCCGGACTTTCAGCCGAAAAAAAGGCCCTCATTGCAAAAGCACAGGCCAGCTTGGCTAAAGTCGGATCCACCCCTCCTACAAATCCTAGTGTCTCTCCACCCGCTTTTCAAGATCTGACTATCGAAATAGGAGAAATAGCCTTGGGGGATTATGGCAGTGTAACTTCAGATTATACCTCCCTTGTTGCAGGACGCATACAGTCTGCATTAACCTTGCCTGAACATGGCAAAGTGGAACTCAAATTAACATTGCATAAATCAGGGCGGGTATTGAAAGCAGAGGTGACACATTCGGCCAGCCAGAAGAATAAGACATATGTTGAATCCCATCTTTCCAAGCTGCAGTTTCCGCCCTTCGGAGCCTTCAATTCTCAAAGCGAAGAATTCTCTTTCGATTTAACCTTAGTTAACGCACCCCGTTAATTAATCTTCATTAGTTTTATCATCCACTTAAAACAATTAAAAAATAACAGTAGATAAAAACATCTACTTCTAAAGTTAATAAATTAATTGCAAAATAACTAAATATAACATATAAACAATGGATTACTAATATATTAAATACGGTTTTAACATGACTATTACTTCAATTAATTTCGGTGAACAAACAAAAAAAGCAGAATCAATAGCTTATGCAATAGGCAAGCCTTATATGTCCGGAACTATATTATCAGTTAATAACACCTCTGGCTTTAATATTAGTCACAATGGTTATAATTATATGACAAAAGATAGTATCGAGAATTATTTAGAGTTTGTAACCAAATATTTTGAAGATTTAATTGCTGGTGCGACTGTTGAAAGTGAACCCACCCTCCATTATAAAGAACGCTGCAATTCCATTTTAAGAAAAGCCTATGACAACTTAGAAATACCACGTTTTGCCTCTGCAGTAGATAAAATTTTAAAAGATTATACTCCCACCAAACTCATGCTCGTTGATAAGGTAGAGCATAACCTACACATTCTCAATCAAACAATTTTTCAGCGCATCGAGATCCTCTTCCTTTATGGAGAAAAGATTCCTTCTAAAGAAAACATCGTAAATCTTGATGAAACATCTTTACGCAATATAAGGAGCTTGCTCAACAGAAAAAAATGCACCGTTGAAAACACCCCGAAAAATCTGCGACTGGAAAACCTTATTATAAGTATCCTCAAAGGGGAAGAAGTGGAATGGAAAAAGAAATCAGTATCTATTCTCGATACTGTTTCAGTGGTATCTCATGGCAATTATGAACTTCCGATCAATGATAAGCCCTGCGATGAGTATGGATATAGACCGGTAGATGATCCTGAAAATAAAAGTATCAATCTCCAGTTAAAAGAAAAAAAAGTTCAATACACCAAAAACCGGGTCGAAGAAGATATTGCCGATTTTACAGAACAAGTAGACCGTCAAAAGACTCTCCGTGCAATGAGCATGCATTTTAAAGAGACTCTGAAACGAAGACTAAAACTCCTATTCCCAAATGAGGACGTCAGACAAGAAAATTGGGCAATTGTCCATCTCTTTGAGGAGCTAACAACGCATTTGATGCACACTTTGGAAAGTGAACTAGAACTCCAAGCTCGCTTAAAGAATGATGAACTTGGGATCGCAAACTTATTTGCTGAAAAACCTTCTCCCCTATCCTTCTACATCAAAGAATTCAAAGCTCAATTTGCAAGCAAACTTTTGAAAACATATCCTACCATAACCATTCAGGGCGAAAATGGTGAAGAAATCATTCAGAAATCGGAGCCCTACGTAAGTGCAAGGTTTCAAAGGGTTGTAATAGAATTGTTTAATTTAGATTCGAATCACGACGATAACTTTATCAATAACGTTTTCTCACTTTTCAACATCCACTTAGAGGACTAATAAAATTAAAACCCAATGAAATAAAATTTACTATTTGCAAACAACCCTATTCAAATGTATATTTTAACCAAATTTATATCTATTTAACGTGGTAAAATGGTTTCTAATTCATTGGATTTTACTAGTATCGTTAGGTCAGCTGAAAGCCTTGCAAATCGTCAAGATCTCAACAACCCTTTGCTTTTTGTATCTTTAGATAAGATTTCAGGTTTTAGTTGTACTTTTGATAGCAGTATTCAACTTAAGCATAAAGCGCTCACGGAATACTTATTATTTATTGCAAATAATTTTAAATTATTAATTGCCGGAGCAAACGGCGCATTCCCAAATCCCAAAATTCCTAAATTCCAAAAGCGCTGTATTGTTCTCCTTAAAGCCTCTCACAATGCATGTGAAATTAGTCGTTTTTCAAAAGCATTAAAAATAATTCTAGAGAATAGCCCTCAAATTTGCGATTTCAGCCTCAGTCAAACAGAAAAAATACGCGATTTAGTCAATTGCTTTGAAAAAGGTCTTTTGGACCGCATCAAGTTAATCTGTATTCGCTCACATCTAAAAGAGAGATATGTCGGAAAACCCGCAGACTCTGAGGGGGAGACTATTACAAAAGAAATAATCTCCGGCCTTGCCAATCCCGTTCTCATGAGGCTGGATGTTCTGCTCAATAAACAATGCTGCACTAAGGAAGGTTCCGAGAAATACCAAAAATTCGAAATGCTCATTAAAAAAGCCATTAAGGAAAACATACCCGGCCAAAAAAGGCCCCTATCCATTTCCAATACTGTAGTCGTAGTTACACATGGAAATTATGGTTTACCTCTAAATGACAAATGGGGCAGACCTGAAAATAATCCTCAGAATAAAACGGTCAAAACCCAGCTAAACGAACTCAAAATCCTTCCCTCAACCCCTCTTTTAGAAGATGAAAAGGAAATTGAAGCCTTCAAAATTCAGATGAGGATTCAAAGAAAGCTGGAGGACCTCCATGGATTTTTTAGAGAAGAACTCCTAGAACAATTCAGCACAAGGAATCTTGATAAGAGCTATGACCAAGATTATTGGGCAGTCAACAATCTTTTCCAAGAGATTACAACAGATTTGATCTATCAATTAGAAACACAAAACGCATCTGATGACCCAAACGCAGCGCCTCAGATCGCAGTAGCTGAAGAACTAAAAAGACTATTTTCCTATGGTCTTTTTAGAAAATTTGAAAGAGAGGAAGAATCAAACGGCCCCTCCCTCCCCACAGGTGAACTTACTGAACCCTATGTAAAAAAAGAGATTGAACTTTTGATGGTAGAACTTTTGAATTTGGATTCAAAACACGACAATAACATCGTCGACATCATTGTATACTATTTTGAAAACGATTAATACACCCAACTTACGTCCTAAAGCGCGCTTGATCGCAGCCGAACTTGACAAGGAAAAAACCTTAGCTTCGTCACCGATTGCGTCATCTCCATCGTTTCTGAAAACTGCAACTCGATTTAGGACAAGTTGGGTTTATAAGTGATTGCGACCTAAAATTTAGGTTGCAAACGACGTGTCTTGCGTTTATGATGGCGCCAAATTCAGGTGACTTACGCGCATGCACCATTTTTTATTCTTACTCCTATGCTTATTTTTTAATGTATTGTCAGCTGATTCTATGGTGATTGAATTGGCTACAGATGATCCACGCACCCCTGTGTACCTAGCTTCTTTTTCACATGACTACAAAAATTTCCAAGCCGACTATGTCAGACAGCTAGAGCATATCCTTTGCTATGATCTATCCCATAACGGCTCTTCCGTCTGCTCTGTGGGCAATAAGCAGTTCGATACCCTGATAACGCAAAAACGCTATCAAGATAAGTCTTTCGCTAATAATGGTATCATGTGCTGTATCCAGGCCTCTATAGCGGATAAAAAGCTATCCATTATCCTAGCCAGCACTAACGACAATTGGACAAAAGCCCTTGAAGGAGTTTCTCTTAAGGGTAATATCGATGAAGACCGGCGCCAAATCCACCTCATCGCGGATGCAATCCATAACTCGCTCTTTGACTCCCCCGGCATCGCCTCTACCAAGCTGCTTTACACCCTGCGCTCTCCTGCCGATAAGCCAAATACGTGGAACTCTGAAGTTTGGGAATGCGATTACGACGGTGCCAATGCCCGTCAAATCACCTTAGACGCCGGATACTGCATCTCTCCCACCTACGTCCCTCCCAAAGAAGGCAAGACTAGCAGTGCTTTTCTCTATGTATCCTATGCCAATGGACAACCTAAACTTTTTCTAGCTCCTCTTAAAGACTTTAAACCACAACGCCTCAGCCTTCTCCGCGGCAACCAGCTCATGCCTGCAGTGTCGCGGCAGCGTAATAAAATTGCCTTCATCAGCGATGCTACGGGCAACCCTGACCTTTTCATCCAAGACTTTTCCACCGAAAAAGGCCCTATAGATAAGCCTTATCAAGCGTTCAGCTCCCACAAGGCAACTCAAGGCTCCCCAGCTTTCAGTCCGGACGGTCGTAAAGTGGCCTTCGTTTCCAATAAAGACGGCAATCCCCGCATCTATATTCTCGATATCAGCCAAGTGTCCCCCGGCAAACCCGTCAAAAATGTTAAACTTATCTCCCGCACCTCCCGTGAAAACAGCGCTCCTGCATGGTCTCCTGATGGAACCAAAATCGCTTACTGCGCCCTCTCGGACGGTGTACGACAAATCTGGATTTATGAAGTCGACGAGGAGAAGGAAACGCAAATTACCAATGGCAGCATACACAAGGAAAACCCTTCATGGGCACCCAACAGCCGCGCTCTTGTGTACAACTCTAATACGAACGAAGGCGGCGAACTCTTTTTATTAGATTTAGCCATGCCTATTCCCACACAAATACCTGTGGGAAAAGGGCAAAAACGCTTTCCTTCTTGGGAACCGCGTTAACACAATTTTATTAAGCAGCAGAGGGCGCACCCTATGCGGCATATTACCTAAATGAGGTTACAATGTTCACATTCCGTCAATGCATACTCTTTGCCACTCTGGCAGCTTCGGCACTAACAATGACATCCTGCTCTCGTTCCCGCGAACAAGTCTGGGATGACACCTCTTCCTGCTACCGTCACATGACCCGCGGATTCAGCTCACTCTGTGGTGGAGAAAGCTCCCACTCCCGTGCAGTCGGCTCTCGCGACGAATTCTACTGCCCGGAAGATGAGTGCTGCACCTCCTTCCAACTGCAAAGACAACCTGTAGATTATGTCCCTTACGAAGACAATGACTACGGAGATGAACTGGCAATGGGCGACTATATTGCACCTCCACCAAAAGACTCTCCAGGTGATCCAGGCAGCCCAGTGCCAGGTATCAGCGCTTTTAAAGATCCCGCACAGGATAGAGTATTGCGCAACATCTTCAGAAATGTGCTCTTCTCCTACAATAGCAACCTGATTAAAGGGCAAGAGAACCTATCCACGATCCAATCCATCGCCAGCTTCATGAAATCTAGGCCCAACACCTACATTTTCGTTGAAGGACACACCGATGAAAGAGGCGCTGAAGCCTATAACCTAGCTTTAGGCGCACGCCGTGCTAATGCCGTAAGAAATATCCTGATCGAAGACGGTGTCAACCCCGACAATATTTTTACTATTTCCTACGGAGTAGAACGCCCTCTAGTGACAATGCATAACGAACAAGCTTGGTCGCAAAACCGCAGAGCCGAGTTCAAAGTCTATGAGCGCTAGAAAAAACCTTTTCTTACTTTTCTTGATGGGAGGAAGCGTCCTTTGGGGCGCTCCTTCCTTCCCGCAACAGCAGCAATTGCAGCAACAGCAATTCCAGCGGCCCACAGTTCCTGATGCCCGTGATATTGTGGATCTGAAAAGGATGAGCAGCAACCACGAATCAGAGCTGCGAGTACTGGAAGAAAAGCTGGCTAACCAAGAAGATATCATCGATTCTATCCGCAAAGACTTGAAAAACTCCCAAAAGCTACTCCAAGAAGGGATGAAGGAAAAGTCAGGATCGGCAGACCAACGGTTAACTCTGATTGAGAAAAACCTTCAAGTCATTTCCACAGAAGTTGCAGCCTATAAACAACATCTGGAAAAGCAAAATAATGCTCTGATGGCCCTGCACGAAAGGATCGCTAACTACGAATCTTCAATGGCACTGCAGAGCAATAATATTAACCACCTGCAGATAGCCTTACAAACACTCACTGAAGCTTTGCAAGGCCCTCCCATCAGCCCTACTGTGGTAAATAATAACCAAGATCTCAACAGCAATAGCTATCAAGTACAACCGGGTGACAGCTTGGGTAAAATAGCCGTCAAGTTCGGAGTCTCGCTCAAAGCCCTACGTGAAGAAAATAAACTGTCTTCCGATAAAATCATTGCCGGTCAAACCCTCATCATCCCTCCCAAACTCTGATGCAAGACCTTCCGATAGGAATATTCGATTCGGGCGCCGGCGGACTGATCGTCCTGCGGTCTGTCGCCGCTCTCCTCCCCCACGAATCGATAGTGTATTTTGGCGACACCGCACGGCTGCCCTACGGAGATAAAAGCTGTCAAACCATTGAAAAATACAGCAGGCAATGCGTCCAGTTTCTATTAGACCACCCTGTCAAAATGGTCGTGATTGCCTGCAACACAGCCTCATCCTTTACCTCGCAAGAATGGAAAGACTCGCTACCGGTACCTGTTATCGATGTTCTTTATCCTAGCGCTTTCAAAGCCAGCACCCTCACTCAAAATCAATGCATCGGGGTACTTGGAACCCATGCCACTATACGTTCCGGCAGCTACCAAAAAGCATTGCATACACTCCTGCCCCATGCGCACATCCTCCCTGTTGCTTGCCCGTTATTCGTCCCCTTGGTAGAAGAAATGCTGCTGGACCACCCCGCCACTCATTTAATGGTTCAGGAATACTTGAAACCTATTCTCGATGCTGAATGCGATACTGTCATCCTGGGCTGTACACACTACCCACTCCTCAGAAAAGCCATCTCCAAACAACTTCCAAGTCATGTTCATATTGTAGACTCAGCCCAGTGCTGTGCAGAAGCTATCCAACAACAGCTGAAATCTACATCGCTTAAAAGCTCAAAACAGCAGTTTTACGTGACAGACGACCCTGGTCGCTTTAAAAAACTCGCGCAAACATTTCTTCCATCATCGATCCAACTTGAATCCTTAGAATTAATTCATTTAGATAATTAATCTAATATCTTAATGTTTTGAGGATCTCGAAAAACTATCAAACTTAGAGCAATTGAATCTCAATAATAATTGTTTCCCCAACCTGCCTGATATGCTTCGCCACTCTGGCAGAAAGATGAAGGCACATCCTTCCTATGCTGCAACTTTGGCACGTTGTGAAGCCTCCAAAGAGAAGTGGATGAGTAAATATAATATTTCTGAAATTCAAATACACTTCAACAGAACATGCCTAGAAAATAACACACTAATCTCTTGAAGGCCTCTCCATAAAATGCTATAAAACAAACAATCATTTTATTTAATAAAGGGCTTTGTGAGGTTTAAACTATTCTCCTTATACATCATTTCAGCATATTTATTTTTTACTCCTTTAGCTGCGGCGGATTGGTTTGCCTACGCTGCAGATAAATCTAACTTTCAAGTTATCACTTTTGATGTGACCACAGAAACTGCAGGGCTACCTATCTCAGGTGGGCGCAGTGAAGCACTGGCTATCACCCCCGACGCCGCTACACTCTATGTCATTAACCAAAATGTTGTTTCCACTGTAACCGTGGTGAATCTCGCAACACAAACGGTTATAAATACTATTTCTCTCAATGAGGGTGGAGTTCTTCAAACCCCTTTTAGTATTGCTATCACACCGGATGGGACGACAGCATATATTACGGCGGTCGATGATTCGAGTGTTTATACAATTCTAAAATTAGATCTAGCGAGCAGTACATACACGGTAATTCCCATTTCTACCAATATTCAGTCCAATTCTGTGGCTATATCGCCTGACGGTTCTACAATCTATCTTACACAGACATCCTCTATTCTAAGTATGACTACCGCAGGGAATGTATTTGGACTTCCTATTAACGTGCCTGGCAGATCGACACGTATTGCATTGGCGCCAAGCGGGCAATTGGCCTACGTCACAGACATGATAAATAATAAGGTCTATGAAATAAATTTACTGACCCAAACCGTTTCTCAGACGATTCCTATCACCCCCAATGCACAGCCTACTAATATTGCAGTTTCTGCCAATGGATTGTGGGCATATATAGCAAATGAGAATGTGAATTACGGAACAGCCCTCAATTTGTCAAGCTATGCAACCGTGGACATACCGTTTGACACCGTTCCAGGAAATTATACTCAGCAGGGTGTTGCGATTTCTCCAGATAGTCAAAAAGCCGTTTTCACTCATGCCAACAGCAATACTTTTACAACTGTAGCCGTAGGCACAACCAACATAACTCAAACGAGCGTCACCGGATTTCAGGCTTTTGTAGCGATAACCCCTGATCAAGCCCCTATCGCTTCTTTTGTAGCAGCACCGGCTCAAGCTTTATCTCCAACAACTTTTATATCTACATCCACAACGAATGTAGGGACAATTGCAAGTTACGTTTGGGACTTTGGTGACGGCACTATCATCACAACAACTTCCAATCCGGTTCAACATACCTATTTAGGTGGCGGATCCTACACGGTCACTCTTACTGTGACAAATTCAGGTGGGACTTCTACAACACAAACCTTTACAGGCCAATCTGTAAGCAATAATGGGGGCCCTAGCGCTACAGTCACCCAAAATATTCAAATACCTGATGCGCCTGTCTCGCCTATCCCTCTTCCTCCTGGGCTCTTTCTGGGCAACGTCATCAAAAATAAGTTTTTGAACCGCACGAAATATGTGCTTGAGGTAACGTGGAATCCCAGCCCTTCAGGGGATGTTCTTTTCTATCAGATCACTCTGAATGGACAAATAGTGGCGGTCATTCCTTCTAGTTCTCCACTCGTTTATGAGATCCTACTCCGTTCAAAAAAAGATGCCTCGCATTATAAAATTTTTGCTATAAATGCTGCTAATCTAGTGAGTACACCAGTTTCCATAAGGATTATTAATGAATAAGACCACTACTAAGCTTCTATTTCTTCTTTCATTTTGGATGGGGTCCTTCCCATTATCCGCTGAAACACAAAACAGTATTGAATTTCGTACAGCCGCATTTTGGCATAGCTCAGGACGATTTAGAGAAATTTATGGAACAGTCGGCCCCTCTTTCCAAGTGGAAGCTTCCACCTCTGTTTACAATTGCTTTCAGGGATGGGTTAATTTTGATTGGTTCAGCAAGCATGGCCATTCAATAGGGTTGAATGATCCTACTAGAATTTCCATTGCTAATACGAGTTTAGGAATCAAACTTCCTTACGTATTATCGGAACAATTAAGTGTTTATTTAGGGCTAGGGGCTAGTTTTGCGCGGGTAGAATTAAAAAACCATCTTTTTAACCAATCCGAAAAAGTCTCTAGACTTGTTTATGGTGGGGTATTGAAATCAGGCTTCTATTATTATTTTACCGACAACCTATTTCTAGATACTTTCTTTGATTATTTATACCAACCAAATAACTACCAAACACATGTTGATCTAGGTGGGTTTAAAACAGGCTTAGGAATAGGAATGCACTTCTAGTGCAATTAGTACCAATTGATGCTCTCAGCTTCAAGAAAAGGATACTTTTTTGAAAGCATTGTGTGGATTTGGTGCATGGATGGACGGCGGTTCTGATCCGGCAGGAGCATTCTCCAAATCAGGTGTTGTAAAAACTTACGGCGAGAGGGCTCTTTATAAGGCATATTTTTACCCGTCATGTTTAAATAAATCTCAATAATTTCATCTTTTCCACTGGCTGTCCCTTGTTTTATTCTCGCTGCAAATTCAGCTTGGACCGGAGGTAGTTTGCCCCCGTTTATACGCATATAAAAAGTCTCCCCTAACATATATACATCTAGTTTTGAAGTAATTAAAGCATTTGCTCTTTGAATTTCACTTCTCTTTTTGCTTAACTTACATTTATATCGCTTCAAAGCATTTTTTCTGACCAATGCTTTTTTCAGTTTGTCTAAGTTAGCTTCCAATTCTTTAAGCTCTAATATTTTGATGCGAATTTTCGTAGCTTCGGGGGGAAGGAATAATACGGGACCGCCCAGAGGTTGGTTGATACCCTCTTTAGTGATAAACCTTGAAGATCCAAAATCGATGACTTTGAGTTCCATCAAGTTATATTTGTGTGACTTAGTATACATAATATTGTCAGGTTTAATATCACCATGAAGGACTTTCTCATTGTGCATTTGTGCGAAGATACCACTTAAAATATAAAGCTCAAACAAAACTCTTCTTTCATATAATTCTCCGGTTAATTTGATCTCTCTTTCCAAAGTTCCTTTATTACAAAGAGTTGTCATTAATATAACGTAAGAATCGTTTGTAAATATCTTTTTTGCTGTTACACATCCTTTAACTTTTTTGAGAATATCCTGAAAAGCAAGTTCATTTTCTAATTCTTTCTTAGAGATCTGACTTTTATCTAGAATTAAAATTGCTTTTTGCTGATAGGTGCGCAGGTGGGTGGCTTGGTACATTTTTTTGTGTTTACCAACCCCATGTAGACGTAAAATGTAGGTCTGATGTTTCAACCTTTTCTTTTTGTCATAGGAATATTCTACGAAGGCTTTCAATATATCGGAACTCTCTGAAGGCAGGATTTCAAAGTTTAAAGCTTTATCTTTGGGGATAAAGGGTTCATTTTCCAGCTTAACAGCAAATTGCGCCATTTCAAGGGCATCGTCCGATGTGTTTGAACTGTAAAGGAGTTGCAGTCTATAAAGCTTCTCCATCACAGGTTTAGGTATTGAAGCAATGGAGGAGTCTGAAAGGGAGCGACTAGCCGCCTGCACCCGTTCATAAAACAAATTCATCTCTTGGATGGAATGGGCCGGCTTGACGGCAGCTGTGTCACTGATTTCTATGGAGTCTTCATGTACATAGTTTTCGATATAGGATGAAGTTGAATCTGAGGAAGAATAAAGACTTAAAAATGAATTACCTAACGCATCTGCCATACTTTTCCTTATTGTGATAAAAAACTTATCTATATTCAAATTTTTCAGAGACGTTATAAACACCTCTTTATTTTAATTAGCAAATCTTCTTATAAGTGTAGTTTTTAAATGCTTAGAATAAGGGAATTATGTTTACGGGAATCGTTCGTGCTTTGTGTCCAATCCATGATATAAAGGATATGGTCAATAATAAACAAATAGCGATTTCACTTCCCCTAAGCCTTTCCCAGGGATTAAAGTTAGGCGCGAGCATTGCCGTTGATGGAGTGTGCCTTACAGTAGTTACAATAGAAGAAACAACAGTAACATTTGATGTCATTCCTGAAACTTTAAAACGCACTACCCTGGGCAAATTACAACCGCATATTTTGGTCAATATTGAAAGATCTGCCACTATCGGAGATGAAATAGGAGGTCACTTATTGTCCGGGCATGTTTGGGGCATAGTGACCATCAAAGAAAAAAGGGATTTCCCCGACTATTCGATTTTAACCTGCGCTTGCCCTGCAGAATGGACTAAATATCTTCTTCCTAAAGGCTACGTAGCGCTAGACGGCGTGAGCTTAACCTTGGTCGATGTCGTTCGAAATGGCATGTTTACGGTACATTTGATTCCTGAAACATTACAGAGAACAACTTTAGGTAAAAAGAAGGCGGGTGATAGCATTAATCTTGAATTAGACTCGCAAACACAGACTATCGTCGATACCATTGAAAGGCTTTACGGCCAAGAAATCCTGCCAAGACTGAAAGCATAAGAAGCGCATAGAACCCCCAGGCGATGGCCCCTTTTGGATTTACGGTATTCCAGTCCTGCAAGACAAGGCGATTATCTCTCTCGGCTAAAAGACCTTCCACTTCTATCACTTGAAAAGTTGTGAATTGTTTAGCATTTTCTTGTAAGACGATTTGTTTAGCTGCTTTTGGGCCCTTTCCTACACAGCAAGAGCGTAAGTTGGGTTCATCTGAAAGTATCCACTCCCCCTGTTCTGTCGCATAAGGAAATCCCCTAACAGCGACTTTTTGTCCACTGTATATCTCCGTTAATTCTTTGGGGGGAGTATGCTCAATTTCAGAGAAACTCAATACGGTAGAAGTTAAAAGAACGATGATGAACATAGAGAAATATCCAATGAATATTATAAAGTTAACTTTACAAGGTGTTTTATACTATGCAGCATTATCTATTTACATCAGAATCTGTTTCATCCGGTCATCCCGATAAAATTGCGGATCAGATTTCTGACGCCATCCTGGACAGTTGTTTAGAACATGATCCCCACTCGCGTGTAGCGTGTGAAACCCTAGTTAGCAGCGGGTTGGTTGTCTTGGCAGGGGAAATTACAACACATGCAAATATCGACTACCGTGCTGTCGTCAGAGAAACCATTAAAAAAATCGGATACAACAATCCCGAATGGGGGTTTGATTACCACTCCTGCGGAATATTGACAACGATTAACAAACAATCTCCCGAAATAGCAGCCGGAGTTTCTAAGGGCCATAAAAAACTCGGCGCAGGCGACCAAGGGCTGATGTTCGGATTTGCCTGCAATGAGACGCCTGAGCTGATGCCCTTGCCCATAATGTTAGCACACAGCATCATCCGTCAGCTACGTTTGGAAAGACAAAGCGGAAATATCCCCTATTTAAGGCCGGATGCTAAAGCCCAAGTTACTGTGCAATATACCCCCGATCACAAGCCAAAACGTATCCATGCCATCGTAATATCTACCCAGCATAATCCGGATGTCACTCAAGAACAAATCAAGAAAGATATGCAGGCCATGGCAGCAAAAATCATCCCTTCGCATCTTTTGGATGATCAAACGACTTTTTTTATTAATCCTTCCGGAAGCTTCATTCAGGGCGGGCCCGCATCGGACTGCGGTCTGACCGGTCGCAAAATTATTGTAGACACCTACGGCGGCCGAGGCAGGCATGGCGGAGGGGCTTTCTCGGGTAAGGATCCTACTAAAGTAGACCGCTCCGGAGGCTATGCTGCCCGGTATGTAGCAAAGAATATTGTTGCTGCCGGTTTAGCAGATACGTGTGAAGTGCAAATTTCCTACGCGATAGGGCGTGTTGAACCGGTTTCCATCCGCGTGGAAACATTCGGGACGAGCAAAGTAAATGAATGTGAACTAGAAGATGTGGTACATAAGCTCTTTGACTTGACTCCGGGCGGCATTATTGAAACTTTGCAGATGCTTCGCCCCATCTACTTTAAGACGGCATCCGAAGGTCATTTTGGAAGGACAGATCCGGAATTCACTTGGGAGCGTACCGATAAAGTACCGCAGCTTAAAGCGGCTTTTCCAAAAAGCCTATCGTAAAATAGGAGTCCGGCGACAAGTCGCCGGCTCTATGAATCAGGATTATGTTGACTTAGCAAGTACTTGGTTGATCTCTTCCCAACGGACAATCAAGCTTTCCAGCTCTTTTTCAATAGCCTCTTTCCGCCCTTTCAACTTATTCTGCTCATCAAAAGAGGCTTTTACATAGTACTCAGGATCAAAAAGCTTACTATCAATCTCCTTAAGCTCAATTTCCAAGCTGCTGCATTTATCTTCGACCTCTTTGAGGTCTTTCTCAAGGTGAGCTTTCTTGCGTTTATCTTCACGCGGAAGAGGATCCGAAGCTTTAGTTGTTTGTTGTTTTGCTGTAGGCCGTTTAACATTGCGGTCTAGGAGGTCCAGATCTCTTTTAGCAATATATTCTTCATAGGTGCAGAGATAATTCGCAATGCCTTCCGGTTGGATTTCAATGATTCTATCAGCAAATGTCGACACGAAATAACGGTTGTGGCTGACGAGCAGAACTGTGCCGTCATAGTCATTAAGACAGTTCAATAACTCTTCCATCGACTCCATATCCAGGTGGTTTGTCGGTTCGTCAAAGATTAAGACATTCGGCTTTTTGATCATCATTTGCGCTAAGATGAGGCGGGCCATCTCTCCCCCACTGAGGGTATTGATGGGCTGATGCACTTCATCCCCTTCAATAAGCACGCGTCCTAATAGACCACGGACTTGTTGTTCGCTCACTTTATAGTCTATGGAACAGAGCCACTCCAAGGGGGTTTTATCCTGGTCTAAAGCTTTACGTGGATCCTGGGGAAAATAGGCAACATTAGCATTATGGCCCCATTCAAATGATCCTGAGGTCAACTCTATATTACCTGTAATGATTTCTAAGAAAGTGGTTTTACCTATTCCGTTAGCTCCTAGGAAAGCAACTTTCTCGCCTCTTTCAATTTCCAAGGTCACATTATTTAGAACGTGGTTTTCGCCGTAGTTTTTGCTTAGAGTGTCGACGCGTAATACTCGCGCTCCCGATGCTTTGTCCACTTTAAACCCAAGTCTTGGTGAACGTCTTGAGGAAGGAGCTACTTCAAGTTCTGCCATTTGATCATTTAATTTTTCAACAAGATGCATTTTAGATTTAGCTTGGGTAGCTTTGGATGCCTTGGCGCCTAATTTTTCGACAAATTCCATCAATTGGTCGCGCCTTTTCTCCTGGTTGACCATTTGTTTTTCCATCAGCAAATGCATCTCGCTTTTCGCTTGGACAAAGGCGTCGTAGTTTCCTTTAAAGTGGCGTACAGTATTGTGGTCAGTGTCTAGTATATCTGTACAAACGTTATTTAAGAACATTCTATCATGCGAAATAACCAAGAGGGTCCCTCTATAGTTGCGTAGAAACTCTTCCAACCAGCGGATAGTAAATAGGTCAAGGTGGTTGGTAGGTTCGTCCAATAACAAGAAATCACAATCTGAAAACAAAAGGCGTGCCAAGAGAACGCGGAGTTTATAGCCCCCGGAGAAAAGCCGCATAGGCTGGAAATGTTTTTCTGCCGGAATGCCTAATCCTTCTAAGAGTTTTGCCGCGTCGCTTTCGGCAACGTATCCATCATGGGCCGCAATGATAGATTCCAGTTTCTCTAAACGATGGCACGTTGCTTCATCAAATTCTTCTACTGTATCAAAGAGGTGCTGCCTTTGCTGCATTGCTTCCCAGAGCTGTTCTTTTCCACGTAAAACAACGTTGAGAAGTGGTTCTTCGTCGAAAAGATATTGGTCTTGCTTCATCGTTCCAATGGTAACGCCTGAAGGGGTGGCAATATCTCCTTTATCTGGGACTAGGTTTCCTGATAGAATTTCCAACAAAGTGGACTTTCCGCAGCCATTAGCTCCTACAAGACCATACCGTCTACCCGGGTTAAGCTGAAGATCTACATTTTCGTAGAGAATTTTAGAACCAAACCGCATGGTCACGCCGGATAGAGATAACACTTTAAACTCCTGTTTTTCAGAATATTGTAACACAAATATGGTAAAATGGTGAACGTATGAAATTGTCCTGGGAAAATGCAGTCTCCACAACGCTCAGACAGCTGCATAAAAATCTTAAACGCACCACAAGTACAATGGATACAACTCGACAAGATCTGCAGCTTGCCGAGGGATGGGAAAATAATTACCACGAGGCTGTGCTGCTACAGTCCAATCTTTACAGCTATAAGAAAGGCGATACTCAGATTTCCGTTGACGATTGGAAGGATGGAACAACGAAAACCCTCGCTATAGAACCACGTATTCCGGTAGAAGAGCAGCTAAAAAAACGATTTAAGGCAGCAAAAAAACTTCAAAAATCCATCCCTCATTTTGAACGGCGTTTAAAGATGCTACAAAGCAAAGCCCTGATCGTGGAAGAAGAAATAGGCCTCCTGGAAAAGATATCTTGTGAAGAAGAATGGGAACAGATCAAACACCGTTTTCCCTCTTTAAGTCCGCAATCCAAGCCGGGACAGAAGAAAATACCGGCTCCCAAGCTACCCTACAAAAAGTATCAGGCGAAGGATGGAACAGAAATTTGGGTAGGCCGCACAGCACGGGATAACGAAACTTTAAGTTTAAAACTAGCACGAGGAAATGACTGGTGGCTTCATACGGCAGATGTCCCCGGTTCACACATTGTGATACGATCAGAAGCCCCTGCACAAGAAACGCTTTATGATGCGATGCAGCTAGCATTACAGCATAGCAGATTAGCAAAGGCAGGCGAGGGGGAAGTTATCTTGACACAGGCCAAATTTGTCTCTCGTGGTCCTGGTGGGCATAGGCCGGGAACAGTTTCCGTATCAAAACATAAAAAGTGCAGGGTGGTTGCAGACCCTGCACAATTAGAAAGGCTAAAGAAATCTATTCTTCTTCCTTAAAGCGGTAGCCGACACCCCTGACGGTCTCGATCCAGTGGAAATTCGGCCCTAATTTTTTTCTAAGCGCTGCGATGTGAACATCGATGTTACGGTCTACAATGAAAGCATCATCATTTTGCACATCATCAAGGAGTTGGTTCCGAGTCAGCACTTTTCCGCGGTTCATAAGTAGACGGCGTAGAATACCAAATTCAGAAAGCGTTAATTGGATAGGCTTTTCTTTCTTTTTAACTAAATATCTGTCGACATCCATTGTAAAGGCGCCGAATTTCACCAGTTTAGGAGCTTTTTCAGGTTCTTTACCTCTACGCAGAACGGCCCTGACCCTTGAGAATAGGACTTTTGGAGAAAAGGGTTTAGCAACATAGTCATCAGCGCCTAATTCGAGCCCTAATACAATGTCTAGCTCTTCACTTTTAGCAGAAATCATAATGACCGGAATGTCTTTTAAATCGGGATGGTTTTTTATTTTACGGCAAACATCTAAACCGCTTTGACCGGGAAGCATAATATCGAGTATGACTAGATCAGGTTTTTCTTTTTCTATAGCTCTATAACCATTCAAACCGTCTACTTCGGCCTGTAATTTGTACCCGGACATTTCCGCTTGAAGTTTGATCAAGGCGGCGATATCTTCTTCATCTTCAATCAATATGATCTTTGGTTTTTGCATAATCGCTGACCTCAAATATAAATAAAAAATTAACAATACTCTTTAATATTATTAAATCATTTCTTAATTAAATTTAAAATAAATCTTTCGAAAATTTTATTATATTCAATAAGATTAAGAGATGAAATTTCCAAAAAGCCTAAGCTTCTTGAGGTTCCGTAATATTCACTGTAAGAGCTTCTTTAGATTCCGGTACACCCACTTTGAGTTCTTCCATATAGAACACAAAAATTCCTAAGGAAACCATTGCATAGGAAGGGTAAAAAAGAAGGGGGATCTGTTCATTTAGAAAAACATAACCGTATAAAGCAGTAAACGCCGGTGTTATAAAACCACTGAACGATATGAAAGTCGCACTGAATCTATTGAATAGATGAGCATAAAGATTGTAACAAAAGAAATTGGAGATAGTCATCAATGCAAAAGAACAAACAAGAAAGGAAGGAATATTTGTTGTAGGGATAGGATTCCAATTTTCTACGAATAGAGAATTTACTGTAGTGATGGCACCGCCTAATAACATGCTTAAGCCATTCGCGGCAAAGGAGCTGACTTTATGATTTTGCGTGCTTTGTTTTAAAAGAATCCAGCCGATGGAGCTCGCCACAACTGCGCCTAATACAGCAAGTTCAGGCCAGGAAAATATCAGAAACGAACGCATCTCTTCTGTATCAGCAGATCCAAAAATAATGGGCGAGAAGCCGACGATCCCGATGATCAGGCCGATCCATTTTTTCTTAGATAACTTCTCACTGAAAAATAAGTAGCTTCCAATTGCCGCAATAAATGGAGTTAAGCTGTAGAAAAAACAAGTTTTGGTAGAAGTCAAATACTTTAGTCCCCAAAACTCCAGTGCGTTAGTCAAATAGATATTGACCACTGCTAGGGCCGCTATGCCTGTCCATTGTAGGCGATTAAGCCGTAGTGAGGATGCTCCTTGGGAATAAGCCGAATATAGGCACATAAATAATCCTGCAATCGTCATACGTGAACCCACGAAGAACAGTGGATCCGAAACTTCTAAAGCTGCTTTTCCGATGGTAAATACGCTGGCGAAACCGGCAAAGAGTAGGACGATTAGATGCATAATTAATTAAATTTTAAAGGTTTGGACAAAACTATAGCAAATTCTAACTATTTATTCCAATTTTCTATGAGTTTTTTCCTTAAAGGAACGGCTCCCTGGGGATCCAACTTATATAGTCGTTCATAAATATTTTGCTGACGCTGAATGATATCGTTTATCTTATCTCCATTAGTACGCAGGTTTTCATCATACAAAGCTTTTAACAAAAGGCTCAGGATCTTAATATTGTCCGGTTGTTTTGCCAGTGCTTTGTCGAGAAGTGCTATCGACTGTTCAGGATTGTTTATTACCAAGTTCAGCTCGCCTAATTTAATATAGTTTTCCACATCATCAGGTCTGTAATGGGCTGCCTGTGCATAGGAATTCAAAGCGTCAAGATAGTTGCTTAACTTCTCTTGTATATCTCCTAATTTTCGCCAAGCCAATCCATTATTGGGGGCGTATTGAACAGCTTTTTCGAGCATTTGGCTGGCTTCCAGCCAATTGGAAGTTTCAGCATAGATCAGGCCTAAATGAAGCAGAGCTTCTGTGTAAGAGGGATCTAATCGAATCGCTTGCTCAAATGCGAATTGCGCTTCTTCTCTGCTTCCTAATAAATAGTAAGCTTGTCCTAAATAGTAATGCAGCTCCGGAATATCGCTATATGATTTTGAGAGGGATAACAAGACCCCTGCAGATTTATTGAGTGCGTATTTATATTCCTTTAATAACTTTCCCCCTTTAAGGAAATTCTCTAAGGCCTCTTCTTGCAGTGCCAAAGCATAAGCTAACTGCGAGGTAGGAGATAGTACATTTTTGTCATATAAGGAGGCATAATGGATAACGAGATTATTATTATAAATATCGTCATCGCCAAACTGTATTTTGAATATTCTATAAGCTTCATTCGTAGGTTCGACCGATCCTACTCTGCGTGCAACCTGCTTAGCTGCGGCAGAGTCCGACATTCCCTCTAAGATAGAATAAAGTGTTTCAAGTATGAGCGGGTTATCTTGCCACGCAGTTGTACGGCTTTGAAAATAACTTAAAGCTGATTCATATTCCCCTACCAGTGACCTTAACTGCAGAAGTGCACCCGCAGCTTTATTGTCCAATGCTTCCGGTTTTGGAATATTCAGTAGAGCTTTTCGGTAAAGGTTATTATTTTGAGTCAAAAAGAGCAGTTTTGCAATGCGCAGCCTTAGATATGTGTCGCTAGGATACTTCTGCAATAACATTTTAGCGTTGTTTTCAAGCTCGGGGACTTCATCTTGATGGAATTGAATTTCCATCAACAAAAGTAGATCCTCTGATGTTGTCTGAGCGGAGGGGATTTTATGGATGACATTTTTAGCCTCTTCAAATTGCCTTAAGGCAAAGAGGACATTTGCATAATGACGCAGCTCATTATCAGGTGGACTTTTATTGGAAACGAGCGAGAAGTAATATTTCCAGGCTTGCTTTGCTTCCAAATAAGCACCTCGTTCTTGCTGTAGATGGGCATAAACAGACCAAAAACGCCCTTGAAATGGCACTTTCTTTTTTGTGTCTATAAAAATAGGCTTAATTTTATCCATGATAGATTGGGCTTCTTCGTATCTGCCAAGATCTATCAATAGATCCGTTTGCTCTAATACTGCTTGCGGTTCGAATTCCTGTATCTGTTTTAGCTGCAATAAGGCCTTCTCGTTGTTTTTAGACACTAACTTATAGTACATCGCTGCAACGAAATTCCTGGAGGGAACGACACTCCTATCGCGCATTAACTCTTTGTAGGCAGGACTGAGCTTGCTTAATTTAGTATGACCTGTCTCAAAAAGTTCTTTTACATAATCTTCAGCTTCATCGTATTGCTTAAGATACATAGCTGAGAGGGCTGCAGTCCCTAATACCCCTTCATATTGCGCTAAGGCTGGAGGAATTAAATGGTATTGGTCTAAAGCTTCGGCATATCTTTGCAGGGAATACAACGCGAGGAATTTCACTGCTTTCATCTCGTCATTCATACGGGCAGATTCCGTTAGCCATCCTAGAGCTTCACTCCCCTCGCCTTTTAACATGACCGAGATGGCCAATCTCTCATAAACCTCTGTAGCAAGTTCGGAAGTGTTCCCTATCTGAGCCAGTAATTTCCTTCCTGTTTGAGGATCACCTGCAGCAAATTCAGCTGCCGCTCTGGCTGCAATATTTTCCGACGTCAAAGGGAGCTTTCTTAGATAGATCAGCGAACGGGAGTACTCGCCCATTTGATAAGAAGACATGCCTGCGAGCCGTAAAGCTGTTTTGGAAGTGGGATCTAATGAGGCTATCCAATCAGCTATTAGAAAAGCTTGCTTGTAGTTTTCCTGTTTATAAAGAAGTTCTGCATCGGCTTCGAGGTTAGCAATTTCTTTAGGATCTTGCAGGATAGATGCTGCTAAGCCAAAGAGTTTCTGCGCTTCCAGGATGCTCCTCAACTTTTCAAATTCGTTATGGGCAACAGTCAGGCTATAAGCAGCCATGACCTGCTTTTCCATAGATCTTTTTAGCTCATCCTGTCTGTTTGAAGGAGAAATAGCCATAGCTAAGCGCATTAAAGCAATAGCATCGACTCCGCCATTTTTTTGTGCCCAAAGGGGCCTTGCAGCTGCCACAAGCTTTTGTGCCAGTTGAAATTTCTGTGCAGGGCTGTTCTCAAGCTTTTCCCAAAAGGTAATAAGCTTTTGGACATTCTCTTCAGAGAATTGGGGCTGTTGGATCATCACAGAAATTTCTTCTACGACAGCCAAAGATAAGCGGCTATCGGAAGATTTGGCATCACTGTTAAATAGACGCGCAAGATAGGTTAGTTTTTCTGCCGAACTAAAATTCCCATTAGTAAAGGCATCTTTCACTAATGCTTCGAATTTTTGGCCTAGCTGCGCTCTAATTTTAGGGTCTGTGATCAAATCGTCTAAGGCGGGAGCAATTAGATCTAATTCTTGCCATTGCTGCTTTGAGATGAGTATATTTACTTGCCCTGTCACATTTTTCGTCAGCATTTCCAATTGTGCGGGAGTTCCCCATTTCTGCATTTCATCGACGAGATACGGCAGGTCTCCGAAATGATTGGAGGCGATGGAAGCAGTGATCTTGTTCAATAGCAGGTCGCTGATGAAAAGGAGATCATAAGAGAACTTTTTTTGGACGTCAGGAATTTTTTCGAGGTAGCTAAAAGCTGTTTTAAGTAATGGCAAAGATTTGTCGGGACTGCTTTGCCGTGCTTCTTGAACATAGGTAAGGGCCATGAGAAAATTTGATTGATCCTCATTTCCTATTTCACGGCGTTCGAGTTGGACACGAACAGTCGAATAATCTCCCGCTAAAATGGAAGCGCGCATAGTAAAGATTTCCAGCCAGTCATTAGGGAATATCTGCTGGAAAGCTGCTTCCATCCAAGGTGATAAGTAATTCAATCTCAATCCCTTCCACTTGACACTGGCTTGTGAATAGTCATTTTCAAGATAGAAAGCCAGCCCCTCAAAAAACTTCAGCCACGGGTCATTAGCAGAGAGGAATTCCTTCAATTTTTGCACCGCAAGGTTGAAGGCTTTCGTATCATTATCGAGGTATTCATTTAAGGCTAAATTGACAAGGATTTCTTTCTTAAGAAGATCATTGGATTGGATTTTGGCCGTAACATCATAAGCTTGTTTCAGCTGGGCCGTCGATAGCTGGAGGTGGCCATTTCCCCGCAAGATATAGGCTTTATCTAACGCATATCTTCCGGCAGGAATCTGCAGCCGCTCTTCACTGAGTAATTTATCTGCATTTTCATAATTACGATCGGAAAATGCGCGGACAGCTTGTTTTTCGGAGGAAGAGAAACAACCTGTTAATAAACAAATAGTTATTAAGTAAAAAAAAGATAGTATTCTTAAATTCATAAAGCTTAAATTGGGATCTCTGTTTTTCATTATATAGGAATGTATCTTTCTTACAAACAAGCGATAAGTTATATTCCAGCTTTCTAGTGAGTGTCATAACTCTAAATGGTTTAAAGGAATAGTCCATGCCTTTCTTGGTTGATTCTGAACAGTTGGAACAGCAGCTTCGCGCCCTTATCGATACTTTCGTACAGAACATTAAAAAAACTGCTGTCCACCATTTTCTATGGCTGAACGGGATGTATGTTCTCACTGCACTGTTGGGTGTAGCCCTCATCGCCTCTCTGACTGTATGGGTTTCCCCTCTTTTCACGGCACTCACTTTAAGCACATTTTTGCTCTCATTTGTCGCAGGATATATTCTACGCAGATATATCCACCTTCACAAGGCAGATGATTATATCTTGCTTGTCGAACAATTCGGGCTGTCCTGCCATCAAGCCTTAGAGAATAAATTTCCTAAAGAAGAGTTTCACGCAACATTGGGCCTAGCCTACGCTATTTTTTCAGACTGCCTACAGGATATTGAATACAATTTCTTTTCGCCAAAATTTCTCCCGAAATCTTTAACCTCGCTAGCGGAAAACATAAGTTGTTTTTTCTTCCAGCACGATCTTTTTCTCGCGCGCGAAGTCCTTCTTCAGGCCTCTTTATCCGAATATCTGCAGCTTGTTAAAACCGATCCTATCAATTTGACTTATCATAGCCAGCTAGCTAACGGCTATGTACTGCTTTCCAGGCTTTATAAAAACCCGCAGGAAGAAAATCAAGAGGAAGAGAGGCGATGGATTGATCGGAGAATCTACACGGAAGAAATCTCTAAAAAATATAGGCGTGCTACGGAAAGAGCTATTGAAGAATTTAAAATTATCAGTAGTTATGCTCCGGACGATCCCTGGGTTTTGGCACAGCTTGCTCTTAGCTACAAGGACTTAAAGCTGCCCTTGGAAGAAATTCATACGTGCGAAGCTCTATTACGCCTTTCCCCTAGCGACAGAGAGACCCTTCATCGATTGGGAACATTATATTTTCAATTGGGAGCAAATGCAAAAGGATTGGAAGTGTACCGGCAACTTTGCCATATTGACTGTGCAATTGCCGCATCATTGATCACATATTATGGTAGTCATTGAGAAATTATAAAAATTTTTATATTCTCATATTGTTTTAACTCAAGACCTAAAAAACGGAAGCATGATGGACTCATCTGATACATCGCCATATAGAAAGCATATCTACAATTATGCCCTGTGGACTCTCTTAGGATTCTTGGTACTCCTCGCAGGAATGTATCTTTTCTTACGGGAAGACCCTGCAAAACCTGCAATAAAGCAATTAGAAGCCATATCGGAAGGCAATGAAAGCAGGGCTTATTTGGACTACACTTCAGAAGACTTCCAAGCTGCAGCCTCACTGAACGCCTTTAAGAACTTTTTAAATCTACATCCTATTTTCCGCAAAAACCCCGATTTAAAGCTGAACATCACGGAAAAGAAAAATAATGAAGTCACCCTGCAAGGTCAGCTCTTAGCTAAAAATGGAGATTCCACTTCATTAGAGTACAAAATCATTAAAGAAAACGGCAAATGGAAGATCGATACCATCACTTTGCTCGATGTGCTGCCACAAACTTCTCAAGTAAACAATGATCTAGAAGAGATTCGCAAACCGGTGGAAAACCAGTTAGCCGCCATCAAACACAAAAATGTCCATAAAGCTTACTATAATCTTGTCTCAGATGAATTTCAAAGGACTACCTCTTTTAAGGATTTTGAACGCTTCGTGGATGAAAACCCCATCCTCACAAACTATACAAAAAAAGAATTCATCAACGAAGATATAGACGGAAATGAAGGGCGCTTAACGCTGAAACTCTATCAAGGCGTCATTGAAACCCCGATAGAATATAGGATGAAGCGTTCTAAGGGTGAATGGAAAATCTGGAGCCTCAAAGTCATCGTCCCCCCCAATAACCAGGCAAGCGAATCCCCCTCCTCCACCCGAGAAATAGCAGATCTGTTTGAGAAAGCGCTTGAGCCGCTAAAAGAAAACAATATTGCTAAAGCCTACTACCAGTCAACCTCCAAGTCCTTTCGCTCATTTACCTCTTTAGAGGACTTCCGTAAACTTATCAGCGACAACCCCTCTATAAAATTCGGACAACCTGAATATTATCAAAGCTTAGTAACGGATGGCATGGCTGTTTTTAAGGTTAATCTTCAAGATGCCACAAATGCAGTGTTGCTTAAGGTGTCGATGCGCAGAGAAAGCGGGGCTTGGAAAATTGACTCCCTTGAAGTTGCCTCCACACCGAATAGGCTTTGGGCGAATAAAGAAAAAACCCTCTCTTCACATGAACTTATCGCTGAAGTAGCTCCAGCAGATTTAGTTCCTAAACCTTTGCCTGTAGCTGTTCCTGCCCCTGCAGCCCCTTCAATAATCACTTCTGAACCTCAAAAGCAAATTCCTACCCCTGAAGATTCGAATAACTCCATTTATTCCGTAGACCAATGGTTTAAATCTCTACGAGTGGGCGACCCGACGATGGCTTACCGCTCCTACACTTCAGAAGGATTCAAAAATGCTAATTCCTATGACACTTTCCTCAACTTCGTTAAAACCTATCCCATATTAGCGACCTCATCACCCAAAATAAATCTTCTTGAAATAAAAAATATCTACGCTACGATCAACGCAGAACTGGCCGCAAATAACTCTACTACAGTAGTTAACTTTCTCTTGATCAAAGAAAATAACCAATGGAAGATCTTAGCCATCGACATCAATGTTCCAAAAATTTTAACAATGCCTTCCAAAGTTGATTCACAAGCTCCAAAACAAGAAAAACCGGCTGCGCCTTCCACACCTTCAACTTCCCCTACAGCTACAGCAAACCCTTCTACAGCTAACCCAGTAGTACCTCCTCTATCGGACAAGCCTAAACGCCTACCTCGCTCGGAATATGAACCTGCAGACCTTCTCCCTCCCGTACAGCAACTCTTAGGAAGTGTGCGCCACAGCGACTATTCTGCAGCATACCAATACTACACCACGAAAAGCTTCCAAAAGGTGACACCCTACGATCAGTTCCGCAAAGTCATGCAGCGTCTGCCTGCTGTCAGCCAGGGAACAGCTTCTTTTTCTAAACCTACCTTTAACGGGGATAACGGTTTGGTCTCGGCAAAGTTCTCTAGCCCTTATGGAACTGCTATCATGGACTTTACCCTCATCTATGAAGATGGACAATGGAAGATCCAGGGCTTAAATATTTCAGGCACAACAAATCCTTCAGACTCCCCTACCGGGATTCCCATTACGGCAAAACCCAATCCACTTCCACCTGAAAACTTAAACCCTTCCTCCATAGAATACCCTATCCAACTGCAGCTCTATTTGATCACTACGGGTGAAGTTAACCGCTCATATTTTGATCTGACTTCAAAATCATTCCAGAAGTTGACCAATCTTCAAGAATACAATGACTTCATCAACAGCTATCCGGTTTTTGTAAGCAATTCCAACTATTCCATTCAGACAAGGGAAAGCGGCGCAGAAAGCGGCTCATTTATTGTCACCTTGTCATCTAAACAAGGCGAGCAAGCGACTGCTATCTACGATTTGGTTAAGGAGAACAATCAATGGAAAATCCTAAACATTCAAATTCAGGATTATACTGCCCCGCCTAAAGGTCTCGCTAAAAATACTGTGAAAGACAAACAATCACAGCCCATACGCTTGGCTCCGATTCCAGATAATTCATCTAATAAACCTACTGTAATTACAAGCACATCCCAGCTTAGCTTCTCAAATGGTGCTTTCGGCAACAGCGTCAACGATGACGGATTAATCCAACAGTCGACTCTGCTTCTCCCTAAAAACAGTAAGAATATCTACTTCAACCTATTCGTGGAAAATGCTGCTAAAGGCGATCTCGTTACTCTCAATTTCAAGCATCTCAAAAGCGGCACTACTATCCCTGAAATCCGATCGAACATCCGCCATGATGGCACCAGCACCCTCTCCTTCATTTTTGCATCTCCAACTGATGGCTGGCCCGATGGCATCTATGAAGTAACAGCAAATGCAGACAACGGCGCGACAAAAACGTATACATTCAGGATTCAATGATGGTTGGAAAGTTCTTGGTTTTTCTTTTTCTCAGCCTTTCTCTTTCACTTCAAGGACAAGCGTTTTCAAGCAGCCGCAACTTCACTACGATAAGTGTCTTAGAAACAGCTACAACCCATCTTAAAACGCTGCAAAAAGGGGATATATTGACGGCATACCGTAAAATGACCAGCCAAGAATTTAAAGCCAATACTTCACTTATTAAATTCATTGAAATGGTTAAGTCCTTGCCGGAATTTACAACTTTTGAAGGCATATGCCTCCAAGCCATATCCTTTGAAACGTGCGCTGCAGTTTGGGAAGGGACATTGCATGATAAGTATGGACTACCCACTTTAAGTGTCCACTATTCTATTATCATTGAAGATGGACATTGGGTCATACAGACTATGAAGGCAGCCCCCTATGCTCAGCAAAAGACTCTTGTAGCTGAACCCATGGAACAATCTAAAAAGCAATGCCGCAGGCCCTATGTGAGAAATAGCTAACCCTTGGGGGAGTTTGGAATGACAATATGCGTTCATCCAATTTCGCAACAATTTTTGTTCTTCTATTCAGTCTAATATCGTATGCTGACAGCTCAATGGAATCATATCCTGTTTTAAGTTTTTCACAGGTGGCTTTATTTAATAAGGCAATCAATACCAGCTGTTGACTAAAGCCCTCTTCAATTTTTTTTAAAGTCATGCTGAATTGAAATATCTTTATCAGCGTCAGCTTTCTGTAACTAAGATCCTCTGCATCTTCTATATCGTTGGAGAAATAAAAAACCCTACAAGTGAGGTAGCGTGCACCCGTGTATTGTGCAATACGCATTTTTTAATCCCTAAAAATTTATTAGTTGGTATTTATAGATTGTTAGACAACGAAAATCAAGATCCATAAAACTCAAAACAATAATACTATAAATTACACTCTGTTATTACACGTTAAATTGACAATTAACATATTTAATACTATACTATTATTAACTTATAAATAATTTGGTTAAATAATGTATAATTTGTTCATTATTCTTATAATACTTTTTTCGCATTCTCTATTTGCAAATTCACTCTCATCGCCCTATGATGCAAATAAAGAAGTCATCATGGATAACATTGTTCCCCATTTATCTAAAATGGCTAAATATCCGGTATTGAAATACCCTAATAGTGATTTTCATTCTCTAAAAGAGCTCTATCCAAAGGATAAAATCCTTATTTTTGGTTATGGCAGCCTAATAAACTCTCAATCTGCTAGCCGCAGCGTCAGCGCAGAAGCACTAGAATCAATGCGGCCGGTAGTTACATTCGGTATGAAAAGGATTTTTAATTATAAGGCCCGTCAAACTGCCCATTGGGGAGCTGATCAAAATGAGAAAGAAAAGGCCATGCTGAACATTACACCTACCCCTACAATCAACTCGATGATAAATGGCGTGGTGATGGAAGTCACGGCAGAAGATCTAGCAAAACTGGTTGATAGAGAAAAAGGGTACGATCTCGTCCCCCTCATCGTCATTTCATGGGAAGACTTTGTCTCAGGCAATCCCGAACCTAAAACTGAAATCGCCTATAGCTTTATCGCACCTACAGAATTAAGACAAAACATTCTCTATACCAGCACAAGTTTCTATCCTGTAAGAGGATATCTTCATGCCGTTAGAGAGGGAGCGCAAACTTTAAGCGACGAATTCCTAGACTTCTTAAATGAAACGACATACATGGCGGATGGTACCACACTCGTCAAAGACTGGGATGAGGAAACCTTTACCGACCTTCTATGTGATAAGAAATACTAGAAATTTAGGAATTTCCAGCTTCGAAAAGATGCTTTAATCCTAGCGTAAACCCCGCTGCTATAAAAATAATAGGCGCTTTAATGAAAAAGGCAAGCAGTACGCCAATGACGACGATGCTTTTTTCTAAGCCCCATTGAGCCATGTATCTATTATAGTTCAAGAAAAGATCTAAAAGCTCTTTTCCGAAAAAAATCGCCGCTACAATTCCAATCAAAGCCTCGCCTAATACAGGGAAAATGAATAGGAAAAGGATTCCCAATACTAGCAGCACATAGGCTGACATTTCTCGTGTATGTGTTTTTGCATAAGCTGCAAAGCTGTCTATATTACTCTGGTCAGTAATTTTCTTAAATTTTTCACCTAGTGTAGGCTTCTCTTTTTCAGGTGACTGGTTAGGATCGTTAGAGGTCATTATAAGCACTCCTTTGATACGTAGCATATTGTGTCTATAAAAAATCAGATTACAAAATATTATTTGTTTTTTCAACTTAAACCCGTGATTACGTCCTAATCCTTTGCCTCAAGCTGTCTCAACTTTTTAAATTTGCTAGGGAATACCTAACAAATTAACCACTTACCCGATATATATTTGGGCACAAAAGGCTAGGTGATTTGTCTTACGCTTAAATTGTGAATGTATGCTAAGTTAATAGTCTCAGTATTTATAGATTACGATCAGAGTCCATGGCAAAAAAGTGGCTTAATTGGTTTAGCATTAGCATTGCAATTTTATGCGCTCTCTGCCTGATTGCAGCAGGGATTGTCGCCCTCGCCAGACCTAGCTCTATTGAACCCGTCATCCCTGCAGCAGCACAGCGCCAACTCCCTAAGAACACTTTTGAACTGCCCATTGAAAATTATACTCGGATCAATACAGGCCTTCTCGACCTTAAAACTACCCCCCCCAGCACACAACTGCCCAATTTAAGAAATGCATTGAACTACTACGGGAAAAATGGGCGCCCTGATGCGGATAAAGACATTCCTCTCATGCACTTTAGCCTGGTCAATAGCAAGGAAATCATCCCCGTCCTTCCACAGGAAAAGATCTACCTTACATTTGACCGTATGGTCACACCGCCAAAATACATTTTCTCCCCCAATAATGCTCCTACACCTCTGTGGATTGAAGTTACCCCCTATGACGGGATGTCACAAGTTAAGCTTTTTTTGTTGGACGACGGCCAGATTGTAAACAAACCCGCAGCAAACGCCGAATTCATGCAGCAAGAAAAGGAATTTGCACGCTATGGCGGCGCTGTCTGGGAGATGGGCAAATGGAGGGTGGACGGCACATTATTAGCCCGCCAAAAAGCTCGTTGGTATGGACAAGACCTTTTCTTTGACAAGCACGGCGGAAAGGAATTCGGCTTTACCAAGGGTAAACAGCGCATCGACTTTGGCGAGGGGGATGAAGCTTACTCTGTATTTGTCAACGAACAAAGCTGCATTATCTGGAAAGACAACCGCTGGCAAAATGCCGAACCCGGAGAGCAAACTAAACCCTATCCCATCATGTGCGTAAAAAAAATCGATACCCGCCTGATCAATTTTGAACTATGGGATGTGAATGGAAAGGGTAAAATGGTCTTGAATATGCTTAAGTCATCCGACACCCCGCTCCCCCGCACCTTGCAGCAAACGCTTAAATTTGTCGGAGCCCGTACCTTGACCAAATTCCTCTTTGAAGTGAATAAAGAAAGAATACAATTGCGTCCTAACGATTGGCTTTTGTTTAAAGATAATCGCTGGCAACTTCTTACCGATCCTGCTACAATCCAACGCTATGTTGATCGGCAATTGATTGGACCATTGTTTGTTTTCGAAGGGGTATCTAAAAAAGACGATCGCCAAGTACTGAAGGGAACAATGTATAACCCTACACGGACAGAAGCATTAGAAATCGAAATCCCGTTAGTTCCTCCCGGCGGAGGGGTAAAAGGTCAGAAAAAAGATGATAAAAAGGACGCTAAGAAAAAAGTCGTAGAACCGCCGAAAGTCCAGAAAACCGAAAAACAAGAACTGGAAAAAGCCCTGCCTCCGGCTACTTCGGACGGCCCCTTACGCATTCCTAGCAGCGGTCCTCCTTCACCATTAAACGATGCGGATGATGGCTCAGACGACGATGACGATGATGAGGATACACAAGAATAATATTTTTACCCAATTTTGACGCATGACTCGAAGAATTACCTTATTTTTACTCATTTGCTGGATAGGCATTTCTCCACTATCTGCACAAACCATTGCAGATAAAATCTCAGGAAATGCCAATAGCGGAGACCTTAGCCCCGAACTGCAAAAAGCCTTGGTTCAAGTAAACCGCGATTTGCGCGATTGGAGAACCGAACTGCAGCGGCTATACAGAGAAGCTGAAATCTTATACCGCACCGGTGCAGATGAGCACGAATACCGCATCCTTCTAGAAAAAATCAATGCTATCCGTGAAAATATCCTCCTATTAGAAGATAGCTGGCGTATCAAAGTCCTTAACGGCATGCCTTCAGAACAATACGCTCTCTGGCATCAGCCTGAAACAACTCTAGGCGATTTAATCATAGATTACGGTTCGCAAAACTTCGTCTATCTCCTGACGCCTGAATTAGCGACAATGAAACTTAGCGTCAACTCCAGCCTGCCTATTCCACGCGCCTCCTGGGATGAAATGTTGGAAACCCTCCTCATCCAAAATGGCGTAGGCTATAAACAGCTTAACCCCTACCTGCGCCAACTGTATCTACTTAAAGACGACCGTTCCCCCATTACCCTGATTACGAACAAACGGGCCGACCTAGTTCCTCTACCCCCCAAAACACGCATCTGTTTCGTCCTTTCTCCCGACCCCTCCGAAACACGCCGTATCTGGTTCTTCCTTGATAAATTCGTCAATCCTAACACCACTGTCCTACAAAATATCGGCAGAGATATCCTCATCATAGCCACCGTAGGTGAAGTTAAAGAACTCCTTAAACTCTATGATTTTGCTATCGCCAACCAAGGCGACCGCGAATACCGCGTCATCCCTCTAAAACGGGCCGACTCAGATGAAATTGCCAAGGTCCTCTCCGCTATTTTCGACCAATTCTCCGACGCAGCCCTTGCTAAAGATCTCGACAGGGACTCTTCCGGTAACGACAGGTCCAGACCGCGTGTCCGCGCGCCCACAACGCAAGGAAATGGCGTCCAAGTTATACCTCTCCGAAATATTGCACCTGCCGTTGTTGTCATCGGTACTGTGGAAGAAGTAAAGAAAGCCGCAAAGATTATTAAGGAAGTGGAAAGCCAAATTGCCGGTTCTAAGGAAAAGGTGATCTTTGTCTACAAAACCAAACATTCCGATGCAGATGAACTCGCTAGAATCCTGGATAAAATCTATACATTGATGCTGCGTACCGGCGCCGGATTTGCTAGAGTGCCTCTTGCACCCGATATGCCCCCAGGATTCCCCTTCAACGGTTCCGCAGAAGCTAACGGCGCACTTGCCCGAGGCGGACCCGGCGCGAACAATACGCAATTCATACCGGGCCAACCTAGACCCCCAGGCTCTGCTCCAGGCGCTCCTATTCCTCTAGGAGCAGGCGGCGGACAGCAACCGCCATTGGCCGGACAGCAGAACCAAACGGATAACAGCGCCCAACAAGATGTCAATACACGCAATATTGTACAGCTGCAGCTGCCTCCCCCTCCACCTATCCTGCCTACTGCAGATCAGATCATCAATACGGGTTTCTATGAGACAGGCCAGTATATCATTAACCCTACGCCCATCACTGCACTCACCCCTGTCAGACCAAAGTCGCGTGATCCCGACCGCAATAACTTTATTGTAGACCTTAAGACAGGTTCTATCATTATGGTTGTTGAAGAAGATAGCTTGGGCAAATTGAAGGAATTGATAGCTAAAATTGACGTTCCTAAAGAAATGGTCCAGATCGAAGTGCTACTTTTTGAAAAACGTCTAAACCGCGCAAATAATATCGGTATCAACCTTCTAAGGATCGGCGATATTGCCTCCCAAACACATGCGACAAGCGCTGCATTCAATGACCTTGCGCGTTCAGGCGGACAAGGCGGTATCTTCAGCTTCCTCATTAGCCGTACCAAAACAAGCACGGGTATCCCTGCATTCGACCTGATCTATAACTTTTTGATAGCTCAAGACGATTTACAGATTAACTCCGCACCCTCTCTAGTCACTGTCAATCAGACTCCTGCGCTGATTGCCATTCAGGAAGAGATCTCCATCAGCACCGGCCAATTCCTTGTCAATACGAACAATGGCGAACCGGTTTTGAAGGACGCCTTTACCCGTGCGCAATATGGTATCACCATTAAAGTCACCCCTACGATCCACCTAGCCGCCGACGATGATCCTACATTTAACGACAATGAAGGGGATTATGTTACATTGGAATCCGAGATCCTATTCGACACGATCCAGCCCATCTCTAGAGATCCTAACCGTCCTGACGTGACACGCAGAAAACTCACCAACCTCGTCCGCGTCCCTGACGGCCAATCGGTCATCATCGGCGGCCTCCGCCGTAAAATCTCCACAGATAATAGGGAAGCTATTCCTTTCCTTGGTGAAGTCCCCGGCGTCGGTAAACTGTTCAGCAATACACGCCTTACTGATAGTAACACGGAAATGTTCCTCGTTATTACTCCACGCATTATCCGTGATCCCTATGCCGATTTTGAAAGATTGAAATGCCTGGAAATGTCAAAACGCCCCGGCGATCTTCCGGACTTTCTCTGTATGCTTGCCGATGCGCGCGATCGAGAGAAAAACCGTCTTCTAGCAGGAAGTATGACATTGTTATTCGGTCCTGAACCCGACCGCTGCTTGATTACCCCAGGGGAGTATGATGGATGGTAACATCGAAAGGAAAAGCGAAGAGCTTCTACGCGCTGGCTTAGCCAATAGCGAAGAGCAACAACGTATGCTGGCAGAACAGCTAGGGATCCCGATCGTTCCGGATCTTAGCTCTTTCCGCTTCCCTAAAGATGCCTACAAAAAGGTTCCTTATGCTTTTGTCAAAAGAAACCAAGTCCTGCCCGTTCATGAAGACCACGGGATCTTCACTATTGCAGTAGCCGACCCTCTTAACTTGGCACCACTCCAAGACATAGCCATCATGCTCGACGCAGATGTCAAGCCGGTTTACACCTCGAAAGACATCATCCTCAACGCTATCAACGAATGTTACAATCAACAGACCGGCGCCGCTTCGCAAATGTTGGCCGACCTTGCCGGTCAACGCCAAGGCACTACCGACGAAGGTGAATTTGAAGTATACGACCTCTTAGACAATAGCCAAGGACAGCCGCCTGTCATCAAGCTGATCAACCTTATCCTCACCGAAGCCATTCAGCAAGGGGCTAGCGATATCCACTTCGAACCCGAAGATAACGGCTTGCGCGTCCGCTACCGTATCGACGGTGTACTACAAAACCGCCACGCCCCTTCTCAAGAATTCAAAGCCCAACTGATCACCCGTATCAAGGTCATGTCCAAGCTGGATATCGCCGAACACCGCCTTCCACAAGACGGCAGAATTAAATTGATCATGGGGCCCCGGCAGATCGACTTCCGCGTCAGCACTGTGCCTATTGCAGAAGGCGAACGTATAGTCCTCCGTATCCTTGACAAAGGAAATGTCCTGCTCGGTTTAGACAAAATAGGCATGCTTCCCGAAGTTTATACTGAGTTCCGCCGCCTAATTGCTGTCCCTGAAGGCATCATGCTTGTCACAGGACCTACTGGTAGCGGTAAGACGACAACACTCTATAGTGCCATCTGCGAGATCTATAGTGAAGAGACCAATATCATGACGATCGAAGACCCCGTCGAATACAACTTGAAGGGTATCGCTCAAATTGGTGTGCAACCTAAGATCCAATTAGACTTCGCTCGCGGACTGCGACATATCCTCCGTCAAGACCCTGACATCATCATGATCGGTGAGATCCGCGATAAAGAAACCGCTGAAATCTCAATACAAGCAGCTCTCACCGGCCACTTGGTCCTCAGCACCCTCCATACTAACGACGCCCCATCAGCTGTTACACGCCTTGTAGATATGGGGATTGAACCCTATCTTCTCTCCTCTTCCATCGTCGGGATTCTCGCGCAACGCTTGGTCAGGACTATCTGTCCGCAGTGCAAACAAGCTTACATCCCCACTGATCCGGAGCTTAGCGGCTTAGGCATCTCCCGCCTAGATTTGGGCCTTAAAGGTCAATTATACCGGGGTGAGGGCTGTCAAAACTGTTACGGAACCGGATATAAAGGCCGCCATGGCCTTTATGAACTTCTCACAGTAAATAATGCCATCAAAAGACAAATCGTCAAAAGCCCCGATGCTGTCGAATTAAGACGCATAGGATTAGAAACTGGCATGGTATCCTTATTAGAACATGGCGTCGACCTGGTTAAACGCGGCCTCACCACAACTTCAGAAGTTCTACGCGCATCAAGAGGGGTAGAAGAATAAGCTATGCCTCTTTACCGGTATCAAACCATAGATTATCAAGGTAAAAAAAGGTCCGGTCTTATTGATAGTCATAGCCTCCAAGATGCTCGTGAAAAATTGCGCGAACAAGGCGTCATGGTTTCTTCCCTAGCTTTAGACGTTTCAAAAGGTGGTACCGGAGCGTTAAGCGGCGAAAATCTTGTGACTTTCACCATGCAACTAGCTCAAATGACAGGGGCCGGTGTTCCTCTCTATGAAAGTCTGATTGCCCTTGAAGAACAAACGCGTAAAGAAAAGTATAATAACGTCATACTAAGCCTCTGCGAGCAGATCAAAAGCGGCTCCTCTCTCTCCCGCGCCATGGGCAGCTTTCCTAACTGTTTTGATAACCTCTATGTAGGGATGATCAGTGCCGGAGAATCCGCCGGGGCTCTTCCCCTAGTTCTTGACCGGTTAGCTTTCTTTCTAGGCCGTCAAAATAAATTGAAAAAAGAAATCGGAACAGCCCTTATCTACCCAGGCATCCTTTCTGCCTTCGCTCTTGTCGTGATAGGACTACTACTAGGTTTTGTTATTCCTTCTATCGAAGGACTCTTTGAAAACCGACCTATCAACGGTTTTACTGCCTTAGTCTTAGGCGTAAGCCAATTTTTTAGAGCTTGGTGGTGGGTTATCTTTCCTCTGATTGTTCTAACCATCACCGCGATTGTTTTGAAATTAAGGTCTCCTAGCGGAAAAATCTGGATGCAGAAATTTTCCCTGAAACTTCCCTTTATCCATAAATTAGTAAAAGAAGCTTCCATCGCTCGTTTTTGCCGTACAATGGGTACTTTGCAACAAGGGGGACTAACGATTATTGACTCGCTTCGCATCGCACGTTCAGTCATGGGCAACGTCGTCCTGGAAGAAGACATGAAACGTGTAGAAGCGCGCATTATTGAAGGGAGTACTTTTGGAGCCGAACTCGGTCGTTCACCCTGGGTTCCCTCTCTAGTAGCCCGCATGATCCGCGTCGGGGAAGAATCCGGAAGCATTCAGCTTATGTTCAATAAAATAGCCGATATGTACGAAGATGAACTGGAAAAAAACATTAGCCGATTAATGGCAATGGCCCAACCGCTCATTTTAATCACCATGGGCGCCATCATCGGCGGTGTCCTAATGGCAGTACTCCTACCTCTTACGGATGTAAGCTCCCTCGTCGGATAATAGAGGAATTGCACACCTATTCAGCAAAGACCGATGAAATTGCAATGCACCTTAACCGCAATAATTCTCTTTTTTGGTATGCTGCATTTATTTACTCATGAGGAGCGTCCCACTATGCATATGAAGAAAAAACGTCATATCACATTGATGGAAATCATCATTGTCATGTTCCTTATCGCACTGATTACAGGCGTAATCGTTCTCAATTACCAAGGAACCCTCGAAGAAGGTAAAGCGTTTAAAACTAAGGCCGCTATCGAAAGAGTAGAGACAATTCTAAATCTTAGAGCTGCCGAAGAACCGGGGATCACTGAACGCCTGGATAGCGATTGGGATAAGTATATCATCGATTCCCCTCTCGTTAAAAACCCTAACGACTTTATCCGCGACGGCTGGGGTAAAAAATTTGATGTGGAAGTCAAAGACGGTATTATCCGCGTAAACTCGACCAATTATCAGGATTATCTCAAGAAGAAAAGCGAATCGAGATAATCTTATTGTAATGGTGTTAAGGCTATATGAGACGATTGCAAAAGTCCTGGTTTAGACGATTAATTGAGGCTATTGCCGCAATTCAAAGAAAAGGCCGGCTTTTGCAACCGTCACCTAAATCTAAAATATTTTATTATAGCTTTTTCTCCCTCCGCCGCCGTTTCCTAACCCTGACAGAAATATTGATCGTCATCTCCCTCATCTCCATTGTAGGGGGAACGATGGCCTTAGGATTAAGACAGCTTATCCGTGATCAACGCTTCCGGACAGAAGTTTCACAAGTGGTCAACACTTTGCGTCTAGCCCAACAGATCATGGTCATTCTAAACACAGATGTACACGTAATCTTCCAAGCTACTCCTAAAGGCTTCGACTATCGTATCACTCTAGATGACAAGCTCCAAGATAGGTGGCATAAGGAATTGACCAAACGCAAGCCGCCCCTACAGGAAATTCATGCTATTAACTTTGATGATGCCCTTAGCTCCAATAATAATAAGAACACCATAGACATTAAATTCCTTTCAGGAGGCAGCACTATGAGCCAAGGCGTGCTGAGATTAGGTATAGCGCCCCCCGGTGTACCTGACACACAAGAAGCCTTTATCTGCCTGCCGGGCTATCCCCATTTCATTACCAGCATATCCAGCAAGGATACTGATCCCGATTGCAACCCTTCTGATCAAAAAAAATTCAACCAAGCCATTACACAAGCTACAGTCAATGAGATCACTGAAAAGCAAAGGGTCTACAAAGATATTCGCGACGATGAAGAAGTAGACAGGAATGATAACAAGAATACACCTCCTAAGGATGAGAGAAAAAAGAATGGTTCAACGGCCCCTAAAAAAGGTTAGACGCCCTTTTCTTCTGCTAGAGGTTTTGATCGCCTTCCTTCTAGTAGCCCTTTGCGCCATTCCACTGGTCGCACCACATGTCTCCATCTACAAAGACCAGCTGGAATTCATGGATAAAATCCAGCTTGACCATTTTGTAAACCAATATTACGCTGAACTTATCGAGAAACTTTATCGCCAAAATATCGCTTGGGATGCTTTAACTAACGAAACAAAATTCAAGATAGATAAAGAAAAAATCATTTCTTGGGATAATAGGCAGCTTCCTTATGAAGGGTCCTATAGTTTTAGCGATAAAAAACATAAGCCTAAAGAACCGAAGCCGTTTACTGTCTATCTCCTGCAACTTACCTTAACCTTTAAGCCTGTAAAAAAGGCCGGCACTGACAAAAAAAGTAAGGATCTAGTCTATAAGTATGACATCTTTGTGCCTCGCCAGCTGCCGGGCGAAACTCCCGAAAAGAAAGAGGATGGAGGCGATAAGGATAAATGAACTCTCACACCTCAAAAAAGTTTATTTCACGCCGCTTCTTTACTCTGATCGAAGTGCTTATCGCCCTGGGACTAACATCCATCATTATGAGCACTCTTACCTACTTCTACTTCCAAATCCAATCGATCAATACAAAAACCGAAAAATCCCTTAAGAAGTTATATGAACTGTCCTATCTAGAAAATCGCTTATCTGAGGTAATTCCTAAGGCTCTAGCAGAAAATACTCCCAAAAAGGACTTTTATTTTTATACTTCTGAGTTAAACAGTGAATACATCAAACAAGGAAGCCCCTCTCTGGTGTTTATGTATGACAATGGCATCGACATTAATAAAGCTCTTTCAAACAATACCTTAGGACGTCTCTTCGTAGATAATAAGCGCAGACTGATCTTAGCAACATGGCCCTCTCCAAAGCGTTGGAAAGAAGGATCCTCCCCTATTGTCGTCAAGGAAGTCCTAGCGGAAAATGTCGATTCTATCTCCTTTAAATTCTTCGTAGCTCCGGATATAGACCGCAACAAAGTCCCTCAATCGGTAGAAGGAAACAAGAAAAAGCAACAATCCCGACCAGAACCACACTTGGCTTGGATATCTGAATGGAAAAATGAATTCAATGAACTTCCCGCTATAATGAAGATCAGCTTACAAAGGGGGCCGGAAAATATAGAATATAGTTTTCCCCTTCCTAATAGCACAAAAACAATCTTCTATAACCAGTAGGCGCCATGCAGATACTCCTTTTTGTGCTCACCTTCTTAATGCTCCTCAGCCTCTTGACCTACGCTCGTCTTGACAGCTACATCAGCTTCGTCCTTACACGGAACCAACTAGAAAAGTATATGGAAAAGAACGAAAGGGAATTCTATAACTTGCGCAACATCAAATGGTATGATGATACTCCCGCTTCTTCCAAAGAGTCTAACTCCAAACCTGTTTCAGCTACTTCAAAACTGAGTTTGTTCCCTCTTCTAGATAAAAAAGCCAAAGAAAAAGACTTCGACCTCTATAATCAAGTTCGCTACGTTACAAAACGCCTTATAGGAGAACTTTACGGAAATACCCGCTTCTACAAAGATATTAACGCCAAACGTCCTACCTTCAGTGACGACATTCTTGACGCCCTAGAAAACACGGCTCAAGGGTTATCTAAAGAACAGAAGATCACAAATGTCAAAGATCTGGCAAACATCGATCTGGGCGATAAACAGCTTAATGACGTATTTTATCTAATCCTCAAAGGCACTAAAAGGGAAGATAGCCGCAAAGATGCTTTAAAGAGTATTAAAGCAGAGTCCGACTCGGACAATAAAGAAGAAAAACCTGTCGATGATGGATATGTATCTCTTCTCGATTATATCAATGTGGATGCACGCACAAAATTAAGGGTATTTCTTGCACCTAGAAAACTACTCGTAGCTATCACAGCAAATCCTGACCTAGTCGATGAAATAATAGCCCAAAGGGTTGCTCTCTACAAACAAGTAGAGCAAAAATTAGCCACACCGGAAGCAGCCTCAGCACAGTTCAATCAGCAATTCGGTACACGCATCTCCTCCATCGTCAACGATCATCTGCTCGATTTCTCCGTAACGAAAACCGATCCTCGCTCTTATGAATGAAATGATTGTTTATATAAGCAGGAAGCTAGAGACACTTAAGTATATTGTTGTCACTGTTATATCTGTGAACAGCAAAACAACAGGCCCAGAAGCCACTTTAGGGTCTAGTTTAAAAATATGCAAAATCACAGGGAACACCGACCCGAAAGTCGTAGCAGCAGCCATAGACAGGAAAATACTGCTAGCTATAGCTGCGATAGACCAATAATCACTGAAAAAAAGAAAATACACCAACGTGACAATCAATGCACAAGCAACCCCTAACAGCAGTGCCGTCTTCCACTCTACCATTATCCTTTGTTGCACCCTTTTCCAGGGTATGTCCTCATAATGGAGGAATTGTAAGCTCAATGTCATCGACTGCATGGATACAGATTCGCCTAATGTCAAAACTAAAGGAATAAAAATCGCTATTATGACAGCACTGTCTAACAGTAGGTGGAATTGGTGTGCGATCAACGCACATAATAGCCCCCCGAGGATATTGCACATAAGCCAAGGCATACGGAAGCTAAACTCTTTTACACTTGAGATAAGCTTCCCTTGATCTACAGAAAGACCCACTAATTGGAACACATCTTTGGAGGGTTTAAACTCTTTGATAGAGGGCTTTTTTTTAAGGATAGTACTTACCGGCAGTTCCAATATTCCACATAATCTATCCTCATCATCCACCACAGGTATCGCTAGAATTTCATAAGTGGCAATCAAGCTCAAGGCCCTTTTCAACGGCTCATTCTTATGGATGCTAATAATTTTTGAGTTGGTAATATCTTTTATCTTGCAGTTCGGATTGGAATAAAGGATATCGCGGGTAGAAATAACCCCCTTCAAATGATCATCTTCATCTATGACATAGAAATAGTGAATTTTGTGAGAAATTTCAATCACTTGAAGTCTTTGTATTAATTCCCCAAGAGTGAGTTCCTCTTGAAAAGCTGTTTCCACAGGTGTGATATAATTTCCTGCAGGTGCATTTAGTTGTTCTTTAGAAAGGCCCTTATAGAAGTCCAATTTCATGGTACAGCCTTAATACTATTCTAAAATAATTATAGTTGTTTATAATAATTATTTAGTAGTACTTTAGACTAAACCAAGAAACTGCTCTTTTTACGTTCAGTACTAAATTAGTTATATCTTTAGGCAGATCGTTTATTAGAATGGCCTCTTTATAGAATCTCAGAAAATTATCTTTTGCAGGCAAAAGATCCCCATTATCACCTAGCTTAGATCGTATTTCATTCCATGCCTGCTTAACTTTAAATAGGAACTCGTCTTTTTCCACCAAAGAGTTATCTATACCATACTTGGATTCGAGATCTAACTTCTGAATATTCTGATCGTCAAGAACCGCTTCAACCAAATCTGTGTAATAACGACTGATTGCATGAGTATCCAAACCGGTTTTCACCATCAACTGTTTATAAATGAAAGAATTATTCTGCGAGACATCTTGAATGAACTTTACTAGAACGTAAAAATTAAAATTTCCCATTCTTAGCATTTGCCAGGCTTTAATCGTTTTATCTACACAAAAACAAAATTGAAAAGGATTCAATCCCACAGGTACCTTTTCAATACTTATAAAATGGCTGACTAATCTGCCTATTTGATCCAGTGCCAACATGTCCTTAGAGTCTATCGAATCTTCACTTTTCCAGCTAATATCCAATAGATTAGTCTGTGGGGCCTCTACTAATGCAAATCTACCCAATGGATCTTTATACTTTATTTTGAGCCTATTCAGCTGGACTTCTTCTGCCGCTATATTTTCAAAAGCGAATAAACTTGTGTTGGGAGGCACCCTTAATAAAAGATCAGGATGCTTTTCCAGGGAATAATAACTATTGTCGCCTATAGTAGTGATTTTTTTATCTACGCTATAGCTACTTTCTCCGCACACCACCGAATTGCCTGTGATGAGGTTTGTTTCCTCCCAGCGTCTCTGTCTCTTATCTCGCGAATCATAATAAAGTAAATACTCCATGGATTCCAAAGGAACGACGTCCATCTTCAAATCTAGTAATGCTCGATGTACTGAGGCTAATGCTTCGTGCAACAATGCTATAGAATTCCCATGCTTCCAATTGGATATTTCTGCGCACCATTTAGTTAAGACCACCTCTTCAGCTTCTGTTCTTGGTATGTTCTTAAAAACTTTTACCAATTCATCCAAAGGGAATTCAATCTGAGAAACATGCTCTAAACGCACGATAGGTAATAGCTTGCTCATTTTATCCCGCAACGGGCCGCTTTCAAATCTATGCGCTAAAGCTTTTTCAGCCCTTTTCTTCTGCTTTTCAATGGAAGCTCCCGGACTTGTCAACCAGGATAAAATCGGTTCAAAACATTTTCTACCTGTAAGATTATCTATCTTAACGCCCAATGCACGGAAAATGGAATAAATGTATTGAAAAGCTTTCTCCAACCATACTGGAAAAAAGGGAAACTTGGCTAAAGCCCCTTTTTCGGTAAAGAAAGGATAGTCTTTTTCTGTGATGGCATGAGTAAAATAATGATCCAATAGATTTTTATATCTTTGAGGATGACGTTCCAGCCTTTTATAGGTATGCTCTACAGTCGCATTATAATCTGAAAGATGCCAACGGGCCTTATATAATTCATCCCTGTCATAATCCAGACCTTGAAGACGCTTTATCATTGCGCCTTCATATTCGTCATACATTTTTCCATAGTGCTTAAGAAGCTTAGTGCTGGAGTAGCTGGCATATAATAATGCTCCTCTCAGTTGGGTCTTCCGGTACTCACTATAGCCTGTAATCCAATAAACCCATTTATGCAAATATCCATAAGCTTTTCCTACGATATTCGTATTCGAATACAAAAAATTACCGCTTAAGTTGGGCTCCAATCGAGCTTTTGGGCATATAGGATCCAACAAGCAGGAATCGATCTCTTCAAAGAGGCTATATAAACTTACAGATGACAATGGCATATTTCTAACTTCTAGGCGAGTACGCCGGCTGGCGCGACTAATTTAACTACTATTTTACAGCTTGGACTGCCTAAATGCATGCAAGGTCTATGATCGAATGAAATTTCATTTTTATGCCACATCGCTATCGCACGAGCTATTCCGACAAAAAGATAACACATTTTGCGTGGTGAGCAGTAGTCAATTTCTACGCTAGTAGGAGAAAGTCTCTTCGTGTCGATAACAGATGACAAATCACCTCCGGTCGCTTTGTCCCCTGTCAGTGTGCGGAAAACTTCCTGCATTTGGACTGAAGTGTGTTCCATGGTATCAATACAGTTCCATGAAGGATTGATCATAAATCCGTATGTCTTCATGAGATAGGTTCCTAAATAGACTCCAAACTCATCTAACAGTGTATTAGTAGATTTTCCCGTTTTCTCAGAAAGTGCCAATAGCAGTTTCTGAAGGTAGAAATCTGGGTATCCATTCAATCTGAAATAGGTAGTTTGCTTTTCGAATCCTGCAGTTTGCAAGAGCTCTTTCCACTCGCCTACACCATATTTTTCCTCAATAAACTCCTGAAATTTGACAAATACTATACCCTGCATCATCGGCTCCTTTTTTCGTGCGGTAAAAAAATTACCACCGCATTATTTATCTATATGACAAAAAATACCAAAAAATATAAATAGATAAAAAAAAATTAAATATTAAATATAGAATTTATATGGATTCTTCAGAACGACACTGCGTACTAAAACCTTTTCTTCTCATTGTCGTACCCCTCATTCTATGTACTTTAGAGATCTGGCATCCGGTAGGATTTAAATCTGACGTATACCATAATCTGCATTCCCAGATGGATTGGTGGTACTGGCTGCACCTTTTGCAATTGCCTCTTTTTGGTTTAGTGGGTGCAGGGGGAATTCTTCTGACATGGGGGAAAACCGGCTATTTAGCACGTTTAAGCGTCATCGGTTTTTGGTTTTTTATGGTCTTTTATACGGCGTTTGATGCAATCAATGGGATCAGTGTAGGCGCTATAATGAGAGATGCTTCCGGCTATACTCCCAGCGAACAAGAAACAGTTGCCAAAGCTATTCAAAACCTTTACAACCATCCCTTCGTAGGCGGAAGCCATTCTGTTGTCAGTGAAGTTGCTTCTTTAGGCTGGGTATTGGGAATGCTTCCCATGATTATTCTTTTAGCTAAAGATCGAATTCCCTATATCATTCTCTTATTATATCTTATCTCAACGATCTCCCTTTGGTGGTCGCATGCATACCCATTTGGCCCGATCGCCTTTTTCTGCTTTGCTTTAGGTTCATTTTTCCTCCTACGGTGGGAAAGATCCAATCCTGCCCAAAACGAAAAAGTGTCTCCCTAAGCTTCTCGTCTCAACCCATAGAAGTCTAATATTGTTTCCTATGCTGGGCATTGCCAATGCCCATTTCCACACGGTACTTAGCAATAGTGCGTCTAGCGCAGCTAATGCCTTTTGCTTGCAGCATTTTTGAAAGGTTGAAGTCTGAATAGGGTTTTGATTTTTCTTCAGAATCGATAATTTCTTTTAACGATCTTCTTACTGTATCTGAGGAAATATCTTCCCCTTCTAATGTGGAATAGGCATTCGTAAAGAAAAACCTCAAAGGGAAAATTCCTCGCGGAGTATCAATATATTTGTTAGATACGGCCCGCGCTATAGTAGATTCATGCAAACTCAGCTCATCCGCCATCGCCCGCATTGTCATAGGAAGGAGCGCTCCTTCAGGATTAATAAAAAATGCTTTCTGCTTCTCTGCTAAAACACGTGCAATTCTTTCGATCGTGTCGTTCCTTTGGAAAATATTTCTCAAGAGCCATTTAGCAGAAAGTATTTTCTTTTTGATGAACTCTTTAGTTTCCTTATTCAAATTTTCATCTAAGAGCATTTTTAAATACGTTTTATTTAATCTTAGAGATGGAAATTGATCATCATTAATGGAAACGATGAGTTCATCGCCTTCCTGCTTTATTGTCACGTCGGGAACGATTGTCTGCACAATATCACGGCTAATGGTTAAGCCTGGATGCAGATCTAAGGAAGCAATCTCTTCAGTAATAGCCGTTTTAACTTCCTCTATTGGACAATGCAAAGACTTGCTAATGGAAGGGATTTGATTATGAAGTAGTTCTTGATAGCAATCTCTAGCAATACGATAGGCCAAGCTGTTTTCAGAACCTTTCAATCGCAATTCTATCAACAGGGCTTCTTGAAGAGAACGCGCTCCCACTCCTGGGGGATCAAATGTTTGGATAGTTAGAAGGATTTTTTCTAAATGCTCTGTGGTGGTATTACATAAGATTGCTATTTCTTCGAGAGGCGTTTTAAGATATCCTGAACTATCTATATTGCCTATGATAGCTTCCGCAGCGGCTAAATCGTTAAGCTTCGTAAATGTTTCATGAGATTGTTTTAGCAGATGTTCATAGAGGCTCTCTTCGCTAATGATAGAACTCTCGAGATAGTTTTGAAGCTTATCGGAATCCTCTTTAGTTTTTCCATATGCCTGGCCGCTTTGTTCCCAATGGTCGCCAAATTCATCTTCTAAATCTTGGACAAGACGGAAATCGTCATCATCGAAAGATATTTCCGGATCCCCTTCTTCGCTCCCGCCGTCCCCCTCTCCCTCTTCCGAGATTGTCTTAGCGTCTCCTTCTTCCGGTTCTTGCGGGTCCTCTAGATCAGTGTCATATTCTAACAAGGGGTTTTGCTCCATCTCCTGTTCAATGACCGAAGCAAGTTCCATTGCCTGCACTTGCAGCAATTGAATAGCTTGCTGCATCTGAGGGGACATGATTAAGCGCTGTGTCTGTTTTAAACTAGTGGATAACAGCATTTTTCCATCAATAGGGCCCGATGAAGACATTATTACCTCTTGTTATTCAAAGGTATAAAGGAATGTGAAGCTCGATACCTTTGAAAATCACATTAAAGACTCTCTATCGAAGTCTTGGAATTATTCCTATATATCATAAATTTATTTTAGAGAATGTCTGGAAATTTATGACTAATAATTTTTACAGGCATATAGTGAAATTTGAAGATAAAATTATTTCTTGGTGATTTGAATCCATTTTCAAATGATTTGAATCGAAGAACAATCAAACACGCCACTGTATAATGAAGCAAGAGCCTTCTCAAATTAACCTTCTCGTTGTAGAAAGTAATTCCTCTGAGTGTATGCAACTACAGTCACTGCTTGCTGCTCAGGGATATCACGTGTACACTGCAACAACAGCAACAGAAGCAATTGACCACCTGCTTCAAACTCCCTTTGCCCTTATCCTGTGCGATGAGAAACTCCCGGATCTAACCGGCTTAGAAGTCATGCAAACAGCCCAGACAATCAGCTCAGAAACAATCCGCATTATGCTGACAGAAAAGCTCAATTCAGAAGTATCGCTCGAAGCAATGAAATCCGGCAGAGTCTTTCAATACATAAGTAAACCTTGGGAAGATGAAGACCTCAGCAAAAAGGTAAAATATGCTGTCGAACGCTACAAAATACTGAAGGAGAATATCGCCCTTCAAGAACTTATTATGGCCCAGCATAAAGCACTTGCAAAAATGCATGACATCTTTAAGAGCGAGATCTCCCTAGGCGGAAAAATCCAAGAGTCTATGATGGTTGGAGACCCCCCAACCAACATACCCGGCTGTAAAATTGCCGCTGCCACGATTCCCTCCAGAGACATTGCCGGGGACTTCTATGAATTTTACCACCCTATCCCTGAAATCTGCGATTTTGTTTTAGGTGATGTCATGGGTAAAGGACTTTCTGCTGTACTTGTAGGCACTGCAGTCAAAACCCATCTTGTGCGGTTTGCACTCCCCTACTTCCAATCCAAAAAATATAATCGCTTGAATCTTTGGCAAGACGACCTGCTCTCGCCCACAGAGATACTTACGTTTCTGCACCATGAATTGACATCCCAGCTTAACTACCTAGATTTTTTCGTTTCATTGTTCTATGGGCGATTCAACTTTGCCAAAAGGATGTTTACTTATATCGACTGCGGATCACAGAAGGCCATCCATTATGATGCAAAATCCCACTCTGCAAGAGAGTTAAAATGCAACAATACGCCCTTAGGAATTAGTAATGAGCCTGAATATAAGGAATATCAATGCAAATTTGATAAAGGGGATATTTTTGTCTTCTTCTCTGACGGCGTGCATGAAGCGCACTCCCCCGCAAATGAAATCTACGGTCTGCAGCCCATCCGCAATCTGGTGATCAGAGATGCCAAGGAAACTCCGGAAACAATCTTAAATAACCTTAAGCAGTCCTTATGGGGTTTCGTCAGTAAAGAACATTTAGAAGACGACCTGTCGATCATCGTAATAAAATTAGAAGACATCCCGACAGAAGCCTTTGCAAAAATACAGCGCGCTACTTTTTCAAGCCACCTAAGTCAAATAACACCTTTACGTGAGTTCATTTGCAATCTATGTAAACAAACTCCTGATGCAAACCCCCTATTTTCAGAAAGTTTGCAACTTGCAGCTACAGAAATTTTCGCCAATGTTATAAAACACGCATATGACGGTCAGACAAAAAGCTCTATTGTTGTGACAGGAGAATGGACTCCTACAGGCCTTTCCATAGAGTTTGCTGACCAAGGAAAGCCCTTCGATCCTTCTGCCGTGCCGCATCCGGAGATGACGGTTGAAACAGAAGGGGGTTTTGGCTGGTATATTATTAAATCTATTGCAGATGAGATTAGCTACCACCCTAAGAAATCAGCAACCGGATGGAACCATCTCAACATTTTTAAACGCTATGGAATATTAGAGGATCAAATGGAACTTCGTCATCAAAAAGAAGGTGAAACCTTAATCATCACCCCTGGGTGTACTAGTTTGGATGCACGTGAGGCTAAAGACTTTAAGCAGCACACCCTTGACCTAATTAATTTAGAAGGAGTTTCTAAAGTCGTCTTGGATTTAGGCAACATCCAGTATATAGATAGCTCCGGGTTGGGAAGCCTGCTCTCCGTCTTAAAGTTTTTGCATGTCAAGGGGGGAGAGTTAAAACTCGCCAATCTAAAAAAACCGGTGCGGACGATCTTCGAACTCGTGGCGATGCATAAGATTTTTGAGATTTTCAATACTGCAGAAGAAGCCACAAACTCTTATAGATAATGAGGTTTGATGCCTACTAAGCCCCCTCTCAAGGGCCCAGAGCGCGCCGCTTTGATGAATGCGCTCTATGAGAAATATGCTAAGAAAAAAACGTGGGGACAGCATTTAACCTATCTACGTAAAAAGTATTTTTGGCTACTTTTTGTCGGCGGCGCCAGCTTATTCAAAAGGTTTTTCGATATTATTATTTCCATCGGCATGATTGTCGTATCACTTCCTCTTTTCTTGATCATTGCTCTTGCCATTAAACTTTATGACAGAGGACCCATCTTTTATACTGCCAATAGGGTAGGTAAATGGGGTAAAGAGTTCAGATTCGTAAAGTTCCGCACCATGGAAATCAATGCGGATAAGAAGATAGACGCTTTGCAATCGCAAAATATCCACCTCGATCCCGGTACCTTCAAAATGAAGGAAGATCCGCGTATTACTCCTGTAGGTAAGATTTTGCGCCGAATGAGTTTAGATGAACTGCCGCAACTGTGGTGTGTTCTAAAAGGGGATATGTCCTTGGTAGGTCCGCGCCCGCCCCTGCCTCGTGAAGTGGCTCATTACACTTTGAATGATCGCAGACGCTTAGACATCAAACCGGGGATTACCTGCATATGGCAGGTTAGCGGCAGATCTGAAATTCCTTTTAATAAGCAGGTACAGTTGGACTTAGAATATATTGAGAGTCAAAGCCTTTGGTTAGACATTGTCCTCCTCCTTAAAACCATCCCGGCCGTTCTCTTTGGACGGGGAGCTTACTAACGATGGATGAAAGACCGACTGTTATATTAATTGCGACGGGAGAGGCGGAGAATTTAGATCATAATAACCCCTCTCCGTTATGGCGTGTCGGGGATAAGCCTATTATCGTCCATATATTGGAAGTACTCTCCAAAGCCAATATCAAGAATTTTGAAATCATCCTTCACCATTACCCGGAAGCAATTGAAAAAATCGTAAGGAATGGCAGCCGCTGGGGAGTGAATATAAAATATCATCTTGTTAAATCAAGAAATCATCCTTATAGAACATTGACACCAATCTTTTTTAATACACCGTCGAAAATTTACATGCTCGGACAAGCAGATTTTCTGCCGGTTTTTCCCCATGACTTTTTACACTACGAAGAGACCTCCCCCTTTCTGCTTTTTGAAAAGGACAACTCCTGGTCGGGATGGGGAATTTTTCCCACAGACTTGCTGCAGGGTATTAGCCATGAAATACCCCGCTATGACCTGCACCTGCATATAGGAGATAAATTTAGAAAAGAAACTATCGAAGCATGCTTATCCACACGTTCAGCCCCTGAGGTCCTTAACTCGAACATCTCCATCCTCTCGCATGCACAGTCCCTTGTTTCACTTCCTAGTACAGCTTATAGTCCCGAAGATGATATCTGGATTTCACACGGTGCGATAATACACCCCACCGCTAAGCTTATCAGTCCGTTATTCATCGGTGAGCAATGCAAAATAAATAAAAACACAACCATTGGCCCCAACGCCATCATAGAACGCTGGTCGCTTGTCGATAAAAATTCCACTATCGAAAACGCTCTTATCTGCCGTCGAAGCTATGTTGGAGAAAGCCTAACCATTCAGGACAGCATCGTAGAAAAAAACATCCTCATCAACATCCATTACGGCACACCTGTCACTATTCGTGAAGGCTTTATACTTAGCGAGATTACTCCCCCCTCACTCCTTCATTATTTTCTTCATTACTTAGGCCGTTTGGTTGCCCTTCTTCTCTTTATCCTTATCTCTCCATTCTACTTTCTATTATGGATGACCTATGGATTCCAGGATCATTCCTTTGTTTTTCTGCCATCTGTCGAAGGCATAACAAAAATTTTTAACTGGCCCTATTTCAATATCCCCGCCCACTATATCTTTGCTTTCATGCGTAAATCTCCCGGGCTTATCCCCCTTATTCGTGGAGAACTTCATTGGATAGGCGTCTCTGCAAAAACTCGGGATGAAATAGAAAATCTTCCCTACTACTGGAAAAAACTATATTGTCAGTCTAAAGTGGGCTTTATTACTCTTGCTGATTTGGATTATAATCTAGATTATAACTTTGACGACCTCATTGATGAAAGATACGCCTCTGATATTTTCTATGCGGCCAATAGCAGTATTAGCTTTGATGCCAAAGTGACTATCCGCTGGCTCTTATCCCCGCTGGTCAAACTATTTCAGAAAAGGACTTAAGGCATGCAGCGCGATCAAAAATTTATTCTTGGAATAGGCATCGATAATGTTAGTTTGAACGAAGCTGTGCAGGAAATCATTTCCATTATTAAGGACTACCCCTCAGATCCTCGTGCAAGATATATTGCCACAATAAATACAGATTTTATAAATAACTCCCTTTGTTGGAATTGGCCCCACATAAAAAATAGCGAACTACTAAGTCTTCTACGGCGCTCCTCCCTTTCCACATGTGACAGCACCCCTCTTTATTGGTTAAGCAAACTTCTCGGCTCTTCTTTAAAAGAACGGGTTGCAGGCTCGAACCTGCTGCTGCCGCTGCTCTATTCGGTGGCTCAAAATAACTTTACCGTATTTCTCTTAGGCGGTACAGAGACCGATGCCCAGCTTGCTGCTGCAAGATTAACTGCAACCATAAAAAATCTTAAGATTGTAGGGATAGCCACTCCAAGATTAGCTACTGAAGGCCCGCTCTTAGCAGTCGAACCTGAAAGGGACGCCCTTCTGCTAGAACAGATCCACAGCGCTAAACCCGATCTCCTGCTGGTCAATCTAGGCAATCCCAAGCAGGAATTATGGTTTGCCCGCGTCTCTTCAGAACTCAAAGTCCCTGCAAGCATTGGCATAGGGGGCTGCTTTTCTTTCCTTAGCGGCAGTCTTCTCCGCGCCCCTGAATGGATGCAAAAAGGCGGCCTGGAATGGCTCTACCGCATCTTCCAAGAGCCGGGCAGGCTATGGAAACGCTACTTCTTCGGTATACCAAAAGCACTCTATATGGCCCTACCTGCGGTATTTTACCAACGCTACTGCAGTTTCATGTATCGCTTGGTCTATAGGAATGTAGAACCCATCTTAGAAAAACTGCGCATCCGCCTATATCTTGCCTCCACACGCAGCATTGCCGTCTTAGAGCTCCCTTCAAAACTTAGCAACGCTTATCATGAAATTCACAGCGACCTGATAGACCAAGCCTTTGCCCATGATCATATTGTCGTGGATTTCAAACGTGTGCGCCATATCACATTAGAAGGGATAAGCTTCCTTGTCGGGCTTTGGACACGCGCCCATCGCCAGGATAAGGAATTGAGCGGCCTTAGCTTGAGCGGCGACATGCGGTTGCTTTTAAAGGCTAATAGAGCATGGGATATACTCAGCGCACAACAATATCAGACGGTGAAAGACCTTGCCACTACACTTCAGCAATCTAAGTATAATTCCCTATACGATACCATCCATCAGGACAACAAATCCATTTACATCAGCTTCTTCGGACAATTGGATAACAATCAAGATTACGAAAGGATATTTACCCGCTTTGAACCCACACTTAAAGACCGCCATTGCACCGTGGACCTTACCTATTGCACTACTATAGAAAGCAGAGGTTTCTCCTTCCTGCTTAGACTCAAAGCCCACTTACAACAGCAAAACCGTAAACTGCGCTTATGCTGTATCCACGAGGAAATCCGCCGTCAGTTCGAACTGGCCCGATTGGACAAAATATTCGAATGCATTGCTTGCAGGCCCTAACTCAGACAACTTTCTTCGCTTCTTGCAACGACGTAATCCACCAGCATAGAAGAAACATAAGAATAAGTACGGCCCACCCTCCCCAAATATGAAAGCCTCCAAGTGCGAATTCAGCCCCAAAAATTAATGCCACACCTGATAGCAATATGATCCTTAAGGTATTTGCAATCCAAGCCAAGGTTATGATCACTCCTAAATTCCACCAATAGCGTGATGTATCTCCCAGTATAATATAATTCACTACCGTCCCAGCGATCAACATCGACTGTAAAGTATTCAAACCACTGCAGGCAGCCTCAACAGATAAAGGCAAACCATTAATTATGATATTCGTCCCTTCCTGCTGCACTTCCGCACCAAAGAAGTGATAAAGGGCCGTCGTCGCATAAGCCCCTGTTAAGCGGAAAAGCCACCCTATCTTATCTGCATCTAATGTAATCCATGGAAATGAAATGAACGGGAGAACTAGAAGTTTCTTTATAGAATCATGCGAACCAAGATCTGTTCTTTTCCTAAGCCAAAACCACAATAATACTGTCCAACCTATTGCAAGCAACACTGTGCTATTGATACCTATTCCCAAGACAAAGAGGGCAACGACAAGAGTTAGCTCAAACGGTGAAAACTCGCATCTTCCATCGGGAATGAATTTCCAAGGCGTTCCTAACCACACAAACAAGGGAAGGGCCACTAAGACCGGGAGTGTATCATCCCCCGACGTCATCCATGCTAGATCGCGCAGCCAGATAAACACGGCAAGTATCAACAGGAGTAAAATCATCCCATAATCCGACTTGCGCATATGACAGGCCCCTTATGCCAATAATACCCTATTTCAAGGTGTTTTTATGGGCAGTTTTCTCGTTTTCCAAAATTGACTGCATATTGGAACGGATCGTGGGATTGTTCGGGTAGTCTACTAATAACTGTTCTGTCAATTGACGGGCAGTTTTCCAATCCTTCGTTTCATATGCCTTCCTAGCTAAATAGGAACGCGCTTCGGCAGAAGTTGCAGAGATCCTGTTATATATCTGTAAAGCCTCCTCATCCTTTCCCTCTAGCAAAGCAATGCGCGCCAATGTTTCCTGACCTAAGGTATCACTCTTTAAACGTGGCTGGCTATCGATAACCTGCTTGGCATGGGCGTACTCTTTCTTGTCGATGTATATTAAACTCATCAGCCAAGCAGCGCGATAGCCATATTGGTTATTGTCTTTGTACACTGACTGAAGCTGCTCAAGGGCAGAACCGACATTCTTTTCTGCAATCATCATCTCGCCGATCAACAACTTGATAGCAGGGGTCTGTTTTTGACGCGTCAAAAACTCCATCGCTGCTTCATTGCCACGGTTGATTTTAATGGCTTGGGCTAGATTGTGGGCATACCATTCCGGATAAATCTCAGGCACTATTTCTGATGTATTTAACACCAACGCCGCTTCCATCCACCCCCCGGCAAGGAATAAAGCCGCAAAAGCGTCTTTGCTTTTTAGTAATGCATCTAAGTCGGCGGGTATTTTTGGACTTTCATTTTGTTTTAATGGCTGTGCTGCAATGGTATCTAACTGGTTAAAGAGTTCTGCCGAAATACGTAAGGGAGATTGCCTTGCCGCAGCAGATTCTTTTAAGGGTGCCTCTAAGCTGCCCAGTTTAAAAGTATTGTTTTTACGGTACATAATGACACGGGCAATTTGCAGTTCCAATTCAGGGTAAAGCGACTCTTTTTGAAAGGGGTCATACTCTATCAGTTGAATTGCCTCATTCTCTTTTGACTTTTTCAATGCAGAAAGAAGACGGAGCCAAAATGTTGCAGGCTGCGTCCTCAGGTATCTCTGCCCATCCGGAACTTTTTCAAAAGAGCTATCATCCCAAAATTGCCCCTTATTAAGTCCCAGCATGTAGTTGACTAAAGGCAATAAACTGCCCTCCGGGGGCACATGCTTACTCCAATCAAAATTTATGGGAATAAGGACTTTGTTCCAAAATAATGCTTTAAACCAAATGACATCAGACGAAGGAGCAGCTAAACTATCCGCCCATAACTCCAAAGCTTGGGAATACTGCCGGTTACGCAAAAAGAACTCTGACGCTTGGTCGCGTAAATATAAGCTTTTAGGATCCATCTTGAGGGCTGCGCCATACTCTTGCAATGCCATCGCAGGCTTATTGGCAGCTTCCAAAAGCTTTGCCCTGTAAACGTAAAGGTCTGCATTTGTAGGGTCTTTTACGATTGCTTCAGTAAAATACTTCCATGCAGTCTGCGGCTCAGCCACTAAATTCAATAAGCCTAAACGCACTAAACGACCTGCATCGGCCTTACCTTCAAAAGATTTTGATTTCAAAAATTCTATCGCTTCTAATCTGTCTCCATCCAAAAGCATTTTATCGCTATCTAGAACAAACCACATTTCAGGCTGCGTCTCGTGCCCTTTCCACTTGGCCCTAAGCTGGCTATACTTGTCCCTCTGACCACTCTGGATGAAAAAATCCCCCACATACAAGGAGGATTTTTCACGATTATCAAACAAATGGGGGCTATGTTCATAGATAATTGCTAGCTGGGTTGAATCAGGTATTACTTCTGAGGCCTCAATAAACAAAGCTAGCCATTCATCCCCTTCCGCAGTATGCCCCTCCATCAAACGCTTATATTTGCGGATAATACGCATTGCCCCTTTCGGATTTCCTTCTTGAATTAACGCCTGGGCTTTTGCTGCATCACTTTTCGAATCCCCTGGAGGAAAATAATATTCAATTTTATTGGAGATCCTCGGCCAATATGTGACAAGCACGCCTACAGCCAATGCTGCGATTAAAATGAGTAGGATTAAGGTGAGTTTGCGCATGAACAGTCCCTAGTAGAACGAATCAATAATAAAATTTAATCTTTAGTTAGAACTTGTAGCGGAGCCACTAATTTTTTCATAGCCCTTCATGATGACAATCCATTCCATCCTGATAATAGGTATGAGGACAAGGACAAGGCTGCGGAATGCAAGGGCATTCACATTCTTCCATTGGGGCGCACTTCGGATATTTATGCTGTTTGAACCACCGATTGTAATAAAGAATGCGCCGCTCTTCCATCTTATCAAGCTGCCTGTCATAAATACTGTCAGCATCACGCCGGGCTTCCAAAGTAGTGCTTAAGAAAAACACAAGACATAGAATATTAATCTTCATTCTCTCTTCTTCCTCTAAGCAAGATTAGGGCTTAATCAAGAGTTTAAGGTCCTTATGTCTTTTTTTTCTTTCTTCGTCCTCTGAAAAATTGTATGACTGAAAAATTTTAGAAGTATAATATAGTTTGAAAATGGAGGAAGCCGCTATGACTTTACGATTGCACTGCTTGGCCTATTTATGCCTGGCTCTCTTAGTTTTTTTTCAAACATCAATAAATGCAGACAATATGATTACAGAAAAAACAACAGAAAATACATCGGCCGTGCCAAAAACAGCAACAGCCACCATTGAAACAACACAAGGGACTTTTACCATCCGCTTGTATTGTGATATTGCCCCAAAAGCCTGCGAAAATTTTATCGCACTCGCTGAAAAGGGCTATTACAATGACATCATTTTCCATAGGATTATTAAAGGATTCATGATTCAAGGCGGAGATCCCACAGGTACTGGCACAGGCGGCCAATCTATCTGGGGTAAAACTTTTGAAGACGAATACTCCCCTAAAGCACGTTTTGATCGTCCGGGACTATTGGCAATGGCTAACCGTGGTCCTTCGACCAATGGCAGCCAGTTCTTCATCACTACCGCTCCTACCGCTTGGTTGAATAATAGACATACAATTTTTGGTGAAATCTCCGAAGGTATGCCCATTATTCAAAAAATAGAAAATTCCCCTACGGACGGAAGAGATAAACCTCTGACACCTATTAAAATTTTAAAGATTACCATTAAAAAATCGTAATCCTTTAATTTGAAGTGCGTAATATTACGCACTTCAAATCAATAGACTTCTTTCGAAATTCGCTTTGGTTGAGAAAATTGACGATTTTTAAGCAGGTTTTTTGGCAAATTTTGAGAGCATATGTAACCATATGGTCGAAAAATTTGCCGAAAAAGATGCTAAAAATGGTAACTTTAACAATCAAATGAAATTTCGAAAGAAGTCTAATATATGACACCACGAAAAATAAACATCGGCATTGTCGGCGCAGGTTTAGCCGGATTAAGCTGTGCTCACTACTTAGAAAAGCTAGGGTACTCGCCCGTTATCTTCGAAAAAGATACCGAAATCGGCGGAAGATGCCGCACAGATATTTATGAAGGATACCTTCTGGATAGAGGATTTCAAGTTCTTTTATCTTCTTATGCCGAAGTTAAGAAAATCGTCCGCATCTACGAAATGGATGTCAAACCATTCCCTTCCGGTGCGACTGTCTATGATGGCAACCAATGGTACCCACTCTACAACCCTCTAAAGCACCCATTTTCCATTTTCGAACTGCGTAACATTCCCTTTGCCTATTTTGCTGACTATGTAAAGATGGGCTCCATCTACATAAAATCCTCTTTCCGCACCGGCAGCCCCTTTTTCCGATCGATAGGAAAAACCACCATGGATTTTTGGAAAGAAGAAAAACTCTCTGAACCTTTTATCAATAAATTCCTGCGACCCTTCTTTGCAGGCGTTTTCCTGGATACGGAAATGACCGTTAATCCGGGGATATTCCAATGGCTGCTGCATTTTTTTGTGGAAGGTTCCGCGGTATTACCCCGTAAAGGCATGGGTTATATCCCTAAAGCTTTTGCAGAAACACTTAAGAAAACTGATATACGCTTAAATCAGCCTGTAAAAGCTCTGGAAGGAAAAACCATCTACCTTGACAACCACCAAGAATTCAAATGCGATAAAATCGTCGTAGCCCTAGATGCACCACAAGCAAAAGCGCTCTTTCCCACCCTTCCGGAATTAAAAAGTAAAAGTACAAGCACTCTCTATTTTGCTATCGACACTGCGGCCTTTTCAAACACTCCTTCTTCCTTGCTGCACCTTAATGGTACGTCCGATGGACCCATCAATAATTTAGCTTTTCCAAGCCTTGTGCAGCCTTCCTACTCTCCTAAAGGAAAAATCCTAGCTTCAGCCTCTATCGTCTCAACAGAATGGCAAAATAATCCCAACCTCATCCAAGCCGCAAAGGAACAGCTCAGTTCATGGTTCAAAATACCTGTCGATAAATGGGAACTCTTAAAAAGATACACCATTCCCCACGCTCTTCCGGATCAGAAAGATCCCCCTCCTCTACAAGGGAATTATGCCATAGGCCGTTCTCCGGACATCTATATCTGCGGGGAATATACTGATAATGCTTCGCTGAATGGCGCCTGCGCTAGCGGCCGTAAAGCCGCCGAAGCGCTCCATGCTTCATTGACCGAAAAAGGATTTTAACGATTGTTGTAAGATTGCGCCTCTATGCTTCCATAAATGCGCCTGGGCTATTTTTTCCTGGCCTTTCAAAATACTTTCCACGCGTTTATCGGGATTATTCAATGCAAACTCTATTTCTTTTCCCAATTCTTCAATTGTCTGCCCCAAGATCAGTCCTTCCCCCTTCTGGAAATTCTCCTTCAAATAGGGATTAGTATAAGTAGCCGCTTCCGCCCCCTGTGAAATGGCTGCAAATAGGCGCTCATGCGCTCCGTCCTTAATGGAAGAACAATGGCTTAACACGACTGCAGCATCGCCCATCACCTCTAAAGCAGCGGGATAATCTAGTCCTGGATGAATCCGGACGTGTGGGCAAGTATTCCCTAATATCTCCGACCACCCATCTCCACCCCCAAATAAGTCAATCTGGATACCTTTTAATCCCTGCAGAAACTCCATCCTTTTCTTTCCCTTCAAATAAAGGTCCATCTCTTTCAACAATAGCGCTCTAGGTACAGGAAAAGGATCTTCAGGGCCTAACGCTTCATCCAGCGTCAGCAGCGCATCTGTCTCATACTTCTCAAATGCCTCCTGAACACGTTGAATAAGTGCTGGGGGAAGCGCCCCCAACATTTTTGCATACCGCTCCCGAAAGTTTATTCCGGTCGATAACATGACGCAGCCATATTTTGTTATCTTCTGGGGCGTCCTATGGTCTGCCTTATCCACTGCATGCGGAAGAAATAATGTCTTAGTAAAACCCTTAGCCGCAAGATCGCGGGTATGCCCCCGGTCGATGCAGGCTGTCGCCGCATACGGTGACGCCGGATCGCTGAAATGAAAAGGAGCATCCACAAGATAGAAAAGGGTGGGTATCTTTAGATAATCGCAAAAAAGCGCACCATTTTCTGCAGCAAACAAGCTATTGAAAACGACTAGACAGTCTGGTTTAAATGCTTCAATGTCAGCAAAAAATTGCTTGGGGGGCTTTTCCAATGAGAATACAGCTGTAGCTACCCCCGGCAGCTCGCGCAATCCTTCCGCCAGCTGCTGAATAAAAACTTCCAAAACTCCATACATTCCGGCCGAAGGAATCAAACCAATTTTGTCCATATTGAACCCCACTAGGGAATGTATTAAATTTACTCGATCAACTGCACCACATAAGGCCTGATTGTTTCTGCCATGATGCGGTGGCCGTCCTCATTAGGATGGAAACCATCAGATAAGTTCAAGTCGCGATTTCCTGCAACACCTTCTAATATGAAGGGAATTAATGTAATACTATTCTCTTCGGCAAGGGCAGGAAATAAAGCCTCGTAATCTTTACGGTAAACTTTTCCATAGCTATGTGGAAGCCGCATTCCCGCTAATATCACGTGGGCCCCATTATCTTTCGCGTATGTAATCATCTCTTCTAGATTGCGGCGTATTTTGGCTATAGGCAAGCTTCTTAAGCCATCATTTGCACCCAGTTCGATCAGTACAACATCGGGCTGCTCTTCGATTAATAGTTTAAGCCTTTTTAAACCGCTAGATGTCACAGCTCCGCTCACTCCGTTGCTAATAACTTTAACTTCATACCCCTGTTCTACAAGGATAGACTCTAATACTTTGGGAAAAGCGTCCTCAGGTGCGACTCCATGTCCCTGTGTTAAAGAATCTCCTAACACAGCAATTTTAGTTTCGGCCATCAAATTTATGGAACAGACAAACCCTAAAATAAACACACACGTTTTAAAAAAAAGATTATTGATATGATTGCCGAACATTCGAACTAAACTCCATCAAATTCATTATTCACATATAATAATAATAAAAGGATATTGTTGCAAATAGCTAATTTCTTATATTGTAGATTACAATATGCCAGAATTACCTGAAGTCGAAACAATCGCACGCGAATTAAATGCGTCCAGCCTCATCGGAAGCCCCATTATTTCAGCACGTATCCTTTGGGCACGTACACTGCAGGGCATCGATGAAAAAAACTTCAATACCCTCATTCAAAAACAAACTCTTAGATCTTCCGGCCGGCGCGGGAAATATATTGTCCTAACTTTAGACCAGCATATTCTTTTAGTACACCTTCGCATGACGGGGAAATTCGCTATTATTCCCTCCAATGAGCCATTCCATCCTCATGAAAGAATACGTCTGTATTTTGCTGATGGACAAGCCCTTCAATATAAAGACCCCCGGAAATTCGGCCGCTGGACACTCTCTACGGATTACCACCAAACGCTGCAGCATTTAGGAATAGAGCCGCTTTCACCTGAATTCACTGTAGAGGTTTTTTCTAAGCTCCTCCAGTCTCGTTCTAAAATCAAACCGTTCCTTCTCAATCAAGCCCATATCTCCGGCCTGGGAAATATCTACGTCGATGAAGCGCTATGGGAAGCAAAGATCCACCCTGAAACACCTGCATTTACCCTAAGTAAAAATTCTATCCGTTTGCTTCACTGCGCAATCAAAAATGTCCTCACCAAAGGCATTGAAAATCAGGGCACCCGCCTAGGCAATGGTCAAGCTAATTATTATAGTGTAAACAGAAAAGCTGCCCATCAGCACCAGCTTCAAGTTTTCCGCCGTACCGGCCTCCCCTGTCCCCGCTGCTCCACCCCCATTATCAAATTTGTTGTAGCCCAACGTGGGACCCATATTTGTCCACACTGCCAAAAAGTAATACTGGCACTTAAAACTGAGTAACAAATTCGAACTAACTTTAAATTATCTTTAAATAAAATTAATAGTTCTCTGATAAATTAATATTTTATCATTTCTAATGAGATAAACTCCTATGTGCATTGACTCAGTTTTCTCTAAAGGCGTAGCCCTATTAGACTCTATCCAGGAGAAATGCAATTCTCCCTTGGCGAGAAGGGCTCTTATCATAGCGGGTTTAAGTGCAACTGTCTTAGGGTCTGTAGCATTAGGGACCATGGGCGGGACTCCACTTCATTGGATCGTTATTTTCTCCTCTTCACAAATAGATAAACTCTTAATGGGAAGTGCATTCGAAAAAAAATCTTACACTATGTTCAAGACAGCTATCATTGTCTCTATGATCGCTTTCGGTGCCGCAATCTCCGGGATGGGTATTTTAGGAGCTTATTCTATTATTTGCGATATCTCAGCAGGTAGCTTAACGCAGGGTAGCCTAATAGACTGGATGGGTCTTTTTTATCTTATCAAAGTAGCCTTCACTTGGCAATTTTCCATTCCTTCAGCTGAAAACAAATTAAAATGCCTTTATGAGAATATCTACAGGTTTCTAACAGATCCTGAAGCCGATAAAAACCTCTCCTCCCTATTTAATGAAATTGTAGAAAATGGCCAAATCAATGAATTCTTTGTTGATTACTCCTCTGCTTATATTGGCACATTAAATGCGGATTCTAATGTTAGCCAAATCAAGTCCACCTATTATCTGAAATTCGTTAATGAAATAACAAACAGATGCCCTTGTAATTCTGCAACCTTATCCACATTGATCAAGGATATTCAAGTTTGGAAATCAGAAAAGGCTAAAATAAAATTGTCTACAATTCTATCTTACAGACGAGATATCTGTAATATCGTAGAACACACCTCTGATCCGGAAAAAACATACTCTCTTCTCTGGGAACAGGGTCCCCTTTTAATCACTCCTTTTTCTTTAAAGGATCCCAGAGATCAAATAAATTTTTGTTCTTTTTTAAGTCCGCAAAAATATCTGAATCTTTTGAAATCTCCGGGACTAAGGGTTGATCAAAAAGATTTACACGACGAGAAAGCCCAAAAAATCAAGGATAACCCCACTAATCTAACTTCCCTGGTTTCTACTTATGAGCAAGTAGTAGAAAGCTTATCAAATAATATTCAGATATCCACTGCTCGGCTAGTCAAGGAACACATAGCTTATGCATCTTCCGAACCAGAACTAGAAGTTTTGAGCTTCTTACAGAAGGCAAATAATCTTTTTCAAACTGACACTTCAATTTCTCCTGAAACAGTCCCCGAGGACCCACCCACCTGGCAAAAATATGTGGATTCTTACTGCCTACTGTGGGATAAACTGAATTCTCTGCAGAAGACACTCGAGGAACATCACCTCCCCTTAACACAATTCAATATATGGTATACGTCAGGTTTAAATCCTACCGGATGCCAGATCTCTAAAGTACATAGATTGAAAGAAAAGATCACTCAACTATTCGAAGTGAATAAGGAGCAAATTCCTAGCGAACATCCTTCTTTAGAGCTAATTGAAGAAATTGATAAGCTTACTTCAGAATTAAGCACATTGAACACAGAGGCTAAAAAAGTTACATGCGCCCACCCCTCCCTTAATAATACGGAGACATTCCATGCTAAGATCGTCACTGCCAAAGAAGATTTCGAGAAACTACAAGCCCTCTTTGATCAAAATCCTAAGAAATTGAGCCAGCTAACCCTGGACTTCGCGTTCATCCGCCAAGAATACCAAGAGTCCATCGCTTTCAATACTTTTTTGCTTTTGTCAGAAGAAGAACAAATGAGCATGCAAAGTGAACAAAACATTCGAGAAGTTTATCACCTAGCTTCAAATATCACGACGGCCCTTTATAAAGCCCAAGTTTATCTTTACTACTCTTCTCACATAGAAGCCGAAACATCATTTGTACTAGATCAAGAAAGCATAAACCGCATACAAAAAACACAAACGCTACTCAAAGAATACATTGCATTACTAAAGTCTTTATCCAAAGAATCCAGCCAATTCTATACTGAAAAATCACAGAAACTTTTCAAAGCCATAGAGCAGGCAATCCTCGAAGTTAGCCAACTTCAACTCCAACTTAATCGGTACTCTTCTTTAAATTCGGAACTCTCCCATCTTGAGAATGAAATTTTAGCAAGTACTAAACTCTCGGAAAATAACAAAAAAATACTAGCTGAGATTTCTAAATACACTTTACATAAACAAAATATTTCAAAACTTAATAGAATTAACAAAGACTTTCTAGAAATTCTTGAAATGTTAAAAGCCCCCTATTTTGAAGAGAAAGAGAATGCTATTCTTGAGTGCCCCTACGCTTACTATGAAACTCATCACGAATTTCCAAACGATTCGAACAAATATAGGCAGACTGCCTATGAATATTTAGGGGCCTCTAGAATTCTACCTTTAAATAAGTATCCGGAATTGCAAAGCTGGCTTCAGCTTGAGGAAATGGACGAAGACTTGTTTAAAATAAAACTGGGAGAAATAGGCCTCAAAACAGAAAATAATCTCAGAACCCATCAGATCATCTGTTTGAACTCTAAAAATAATATTGACACCCAACTTTCATGCACTCAGTTAGAGAAATATATTAAGTCCATCATCAAAGCTGACTCTGCCTCCTCCCTTAGAGAGAAAAACATACAACCCCTATCGGCCCTTTCTTTTTCACCTCTTAACTATGTATCTAATAATGCTTCCAAAATTAGTCGGTTCGTCTTCAACCAAATTCATAGAGGTTTCCTTCTTGTTCCCCTACTGCTCAACCCTTTGCCAACCGCTGTGGGTTTAAGCCTCGGAATTAGTGTGGGCTTTTATGTCTTGGTGCGTTTTGGATCAGATGATTTAAAATCTATTCAAAATTTATCTCTTACAAACCCTATACAGCGTATTTGCTTATACTCTTTTTCACAGCGCCGTTTATTCAGCTTTTCCCTTCTACAAGAATATTATATTAATCTCCTTTTCCCCTCCCTCATAAATACTTTAGATGGATTAGTCTTCGAAAGCCTTCTGAGCTTTTTTATGACATCTTTCAAAGGATGGGCGTTTAACCCTATCCAAGGGGCTTTTGTAGGGATAGAAATCGTACAGTCTTCTCACAATCTGCTTAGCTATGCATGGAAAAAACTGAATCTACCGCATACAGCACCACCTCTTTTACCTGCGGGAGCTACCACTTAATCGCTTGAATTAAATCCAGGGCTTCGGCAAAATAGGTGGAGTATTTTTAATACGCGCCTGTAGTTCAATGGTAGAACAGTAGCCTTCCAAGCTACGAGTGTCAGTTCGATTCTGATCAGGCGCTAGCACTTACAACACCATGTGTAAGTCTTCATACAAACATATCATTAACAACCAAGACCGAAATTCAGCATAAAAGCTGAATGCCGTCGTCAACAGAAAGGGACAAGGCTTGGCTAAACTACCTACTATTAAAGAACTTTTAGAAGCTGGTTCACACTTCGGCCACCAAACACGCCGTTGGAACCCAAAAATGAAACGTTTCATTTTTGAAGCACGCAATGGTCTATATATCATCGACCTAGCTAAAACAATGCAGCTTCTCCGTGAAGCAGTCGACGTCATCAAAACCGTCGTTGCCCAACACAAATCCATTTTGTTTGTCGGAACAAAAAAACAAGCTAAAGACGTCGTCCGCGAATTAGCTGAAATGTGCAATGAGTTCTACGTCTGCGAACGTTGGCTCGGCGGCATGCTCACTAACCTCTCCACTATCCGTCAATCCGTCAAAAAGCTTGAGCAGATCGAGAAAAAGATCTCCACCGGCGGCGATGGCATGACTAAAAAAGAAATGATCCTCCTCTCTAAAGACCAAACAAAGCTCGACAGCGTCCTCTCCGGCATACGCTCTATGCGTAAAGTTCCCGGCCTCGTTATCATTGTCGACCCAAGCAAAGAACATATCGCCGTTGCTGAATCTAAAAAACTCGGCATCCCCGTTATGGCTCTAGTAGACACCAACTGTGATCCGGATCCTATCGACTACGTTATCCCTTGTAACGACGATGCTAGACGCAGCGTAAAACTCATTCTTCAAACATTGGCACAAGCTGTCATCGAAAAGAAAAATGAATTGCGCGCCGTAAGCCACAAAGAAGACGGTAACGATGAAGCAGCATTGGCCACTATAGCCAGCGTTTCAGAGGAAGAAGAATCCGATGCAGAATCTTACAAAAGAGAGGAAAGCTAATGTCAGCTGCTGTTACTCCTGCACTTATTAAAGAATTGCGTGAGCGTACCGGAGTCGGTATGGGTTCTTGCAAAGAAGCCCTAGTCGCTTCTAATGGCAGCATCGACGAAGCGATTGAATGGCTCCGTAAGAAAGGTATGGCCTCCGCTGTAAAAAAAGAAGGCCGTGCGACTAACGAAGGCACTATCGTATCCGCTCGTGAAGGCAACTCTGTTGCCATCCTGGAAGCGAATGCTGAGACCGACTTCGTCGTCCGCAACGAGCGTTTCCAAGAATTTGTCAAGCATACAGCACAAGACGCAGCGAAAAATCATGTTACCTCCCTGGAAACACTGATGGCATTGCCTTACTCCAAAGACAATAGCCTGACAGTGGACCAACAAAGAGCAACATTGATCCAAGCTATCGGTGAGAATATCCAAATTCGCCGTCTGCACCTGTTTTCCTTGGACAATAACGCATCCGTCGGCGTGTACTCGCATCAAAACGGCAAACTCCTAACGGCTGTTGTCATTCAAGGCAGCGCAGGCGAAGATGATTTAGCACGTGAAATAGCTATGCATACAGCCGCAGCAGCTCCCGAGTTTTTAAAACCGGAAGAAGTCCCGGCCGACGTCATCCAAAAAGAACGTGAAATTGCAGCTTCCCAAATGCAAGGGAAGCCAGCTAATATCGTAGACAAGATCGTAGAAGGCAAACTAAACGCCTATTATGATGCAATCTGCTTGCTACGCCAAAAGTTCATTAAAGATGACAGTAAAACAATTCAGCAACTTGTGGAAGAGCGTGCCAAACAAACAGGCAAGCCACTACAAGTAAGCGCTTTCATTCGTTGGAATGTAGGCGGCTAATCGTTTCTTTTCCTTAAGAACAAGCAAAGTTACTCACTTTGCTTGTTCTTAACCTTCCCAACCGCATCATTTTCCGTTTTCACAACTAATAGCTCTTGAAGCCTCAGTCGTCGTTCCGCAACATTGACGAGTGGAAATTCCTCTTCAAAGGCCAATTCTGTAGTTACTTCAGGTTCGCCCTCAGCTTCAAAACCTATCTCGCTCTCTTCTTCAGCCTCATCCCAATAACTTTCTCCCTCATCCACCTGTCTTAATCTATCAGCAAAAGACACCATCATTTTCAATGAACTCCTGCTTAAGGCCACTACAGTTTGTTTTTGATTTATGGGAACGTATTGGCTGTTGCTCTGCTCTGCTCCCCCTCTTATCGGGGACGCTGGGGGAGTAAAACTTTCTGCTATGGGGTCTTCTCCCACAGTATAAGTATCCATATTCTCAGATAGGCTGACAGCTTCCCAAAACAATTTGGCAATTATCTCTCTAGGCAACGTTGATTCCGACGTTACATAGTTAAATTCTTTTTGCAGCAATTTAAGACGTGTTTCCGGATTAGCTTTATTAATTCTTCCCATTAGCTGATCCACTGCGCTTTTCTGGGAAAGGGAAAGGCTGTCACGATTTAAAATTATCTCTTGGCCTATGTGGGGTTTATAGTCCATCAACGTACGAACTCCTCTAAGGCAATTCTTGGAAGGGCTACTTCTCAAAATTCTTAAAGGGCTATATTTGTTAGTTCTCTGTTCAATGTTCTTCCTTGAAGGCGAGCTAGGAATATTAGCATTTATTGTGAATTGCACACGTCGAAAAATAGCTTTTTCAGCTTCTGGTGCCTGTGATTCTAGTTCTTCATTTCCATCACGTGAAGTTATTGTATCTTCAAGAGGAGGCAATTCACTTTCTTCTTCTCCCTCCTCAAGCAAAGGGTCAGCTAAATAATAATCAATACATCCTTTAGGATCATAAAAACCGTACAATAATGTAACAAATATACTTCCAAATGCAAAAGCTGCTGATTTTAATGTGGCTGCCTGACCGGAGAAAGTACAGACAGGATCAAATAACGACCCCACAAAAAGCCAGCCTTCGTCCGTGCGCTTCCTTGGAAGCCATCCAATTAAGACATAAGTTCCGGTAATAGGTAATTTTATACAAAACTCCCCGATCTGCTTAAATACTTCCCCGACGGATGTCAAAGGTCCCAACGCAATGAGTACTATGCGGGGGTATACAGATTTATTAAAAAAATCATTACTATTATAAGTGTTTTTAGCTTGTTGAATGCCAAAATACAATAAAGTCAAATTCATATCTTAGTACTGTTTTGAAGAAAAAACCGTAGTATCTAGGAGAAAAAGATAAATTTCTACTATATTTTATTATTATGCTTCTTTCAGCACCCTTTTTCCTGAAATATAATTATTATTATTATAAAATATAATTATGAACGTACTCTCTTTATAGGAGATTTTACTATGGCAATACAGGATACTCCTCATGCACGTATCATTCTCTTTGGCGAAGCTGAAAGAGGCGACTTCTACCAAGGCCACTTTTGTCGTTCTTTAGGGCAGTTATTGGAAACTTATGGCAATCCCCCACCCCTGAGCCGCGGGCTTTTCTACGGAATTCAAGCTTTAATGTACGAATTTGAACTATTGTTTTTTCGCGTCAAAGAAGAAGGATATAGCTATCAAGATTACTTCAGAGGGCTTAAATTACTTGAACAGCCTGGCATTACAAATCAAACCTCAGCAGTTTGCATACCCGGCGTGGGAGATTCCACAATAATGAATGCGATCCGCCCCATCTGCATTAAACATCACTGCATTTTAATTTTTAACGAGGCGGATCTTTACGACTATCTCACAGCCAAAGCCATGTAAATAGCTTCTAAACTAACGCAGCTTTTTTTGACGTAGGCAAAGTTGCTGCTATATACTTCTCTAAACCTTCGTGTGTAGGCACCATCCCTTTTTCTCCCTTATGCCAATTAGCAGGACAAACCTCTCCTTGGTTTTCAAATGCCTGCAATGCATCTAACATACGGACTGCTTCCGAAACAGACCTGCCTAAAGGCAAATCGTTTACGAGTTGATGACGTACTACCCCTTGGCGGTCAATGAGAAATAATCCTCTATATGCTATGCCATCCGGATGCAGTACTCCATAATCTGAAGTAATCGTTTTGTTAATATCCGAGATCAGTGGGTACTCTAAGCCTTCGATTCCGCCTTTTGAGCGCGGCATATCGAGCCAGGCTTGGTGTGCATAACAGCTATCTACGGAACACCCTATCAGCTCCGCATTGCGGGACTTAATATCTTGTAGAGCATCATTAAAGGCATGAAGCTCCGTCGGACAGACAAAAGTGAAGTCAAGGGGATAGAAGAATAAGACAACATATTTTCCCCTAAATTGAGATAAGGTAAAATTCTCAATGATTGTATTTTTCAATACTGCTTTAGCTTGGAAGTCAGGTGCATTTTTACCCACTAAGATGGCCATGATTTCTCCTTAAAGAAATTTTTGGCCGAGAATAGCACAATCTATAATTTATTAATCCAGGTTTCCTGGCCAATTGTGGTCTCCGGACCATGCCCAGGATAAACTCGTGTAATTTTAGGCAGCTGAGATAGTCTTATAAGAGAGCCCTTCATCTTCATAGGATCTGAAGTTGGAAAGGAGACTTTCCCCATAGTCCCCTTAAATAAGGTATCGCCTGAAAAAAGAACATTTTCGTTAGGAAAATAAAAGCAAACTCCTCCCCTAGAATGACCTGGGGTGTGTATAACCTGAAGTGTTAACTCTCCTAATGAGATTTGATCGCCGTCATTCATTAGATGATTAGGAGTACATTCTTGAATAGGAAAAGGGAAAGGAAGGCCATCCTGTCCGGGATGAATAAGATTAAACGCATCCTCTTTATGGACATAAATGGGAACACCGCATTCCTCCTGAAATCGCGCTGCTTCTGCAATATGATCCCAATGTGAATGGGTACAAAGCACCATCTTCAAGGTATATCCCTGTTTCTCCAGAAAAGTGCGCGTAAATTCAAAAGAGCCCATGCCAGGATCAATGATCGCAGCATGCTTAGTAACTTTACAGCCTATGACATAGGCATTGGTATCTATAGGGGGACAAACTAAAGGAAAGATAAACATCGCACCGGAGAGGATTCGAACCTCTAACCGCCCGGTTCGTAGCCGGGTACTCTATCCGATTGAGCTACCAGTGCAAGACAACGTAAATTCTGCCTTAAAGGCTATTTTTTCACAAGCGATTCTTCAAGTATAGGTTATTTTATTGAGAATATCCCTTCACGTCATGCCCATGATTACTTAATTTGAATGTGCATGAAAGCGTTTTAAATTCTGTTTTGAAGCTTTAGTCACAGGAAATTGGGTTGAAAAGGCATATTTTAAAATCAACTCGCCTGTAATAGGCTTCATTGTATAATGACCTAATTCCCGCAGACGCTCACCCCAAATTGCTTTGTTAAGTGCAAAATTAGCGGCAGGCATACTTTGACCAGCTGCAAAATCCTCTTTTTTCAACAAGCCCAATTCCGAATTCAACAAATTTCTAAGCGTAACTATATCATTGGCAGTATAGGTGGCCACATCATCCGCCATCTCGCTTGCAAAAAGGTTGTCCCGCACAATCTTTACCTGATCCATCGTATTAAGATAACACAAACGAGTCGAATGTGAAGCATCACATAACCTGTCTATTTCAGTGCCTAGTGTATAGATGACTTCTTGATGCTCTTGTTTTTGTCTCTGCAGAGTTTCATAATGAATCTTTTCATTAGATGTCATAGAAAACATCATATCAATATTCATTTTAGGATTTGATAAAATACTCGACAATTCAGCGGATTGGGTATCTGCAGTGTACCTATCAGCCGGAAGTGTTAGTATTTTTTTACTCTGAAGCGAAGTAATTAACTCCTTCAAATCCTCATTAATGCCTAATAAACCCGATTTACGAGCATCTTGTTCACCTAATGTTTCGTTTAATTGCGAATAGGACTTTTCTAATCGTTCGAATTGCGGAACACGGAGGCTGCGCAAACGGATCATCTCGATCGCATATGCAATCCTATGTCTTTGAGAGTAAAGCTTACGGGTAAACCGATAAATGCCGCTTCCTAAAGACAAAAACGTTACAGTAGTAGTCGCTGTCGTGAGCACAGCCGTCATAGGAGCACCTAAAGAAATCCCTACCAGGGTAATTAACAGCTTTGCGGAAACAGTGAGTGTGGTGAGATCGTCGGAAATTTTAATTATCTTTTCAATAATATGGATAATGCGGTTTATTTTTGATTGTCCCAAAACTTTGATTTTCAAATCGAGAAAACGAGTATAATTGTCGATAAGATCCTCTTCACTCGGTTCTACCTTAAAGTCCTGTAAATATTTTTCTCGAAGACTTTGACGGTAATTCTCCAAAAGTTTTTTGCAATAGGTTTCATCAATGCCCGCATTTTCAAATTTCATTTTTGAAAGACATACTTTCGTGAGGTTAAATACAAAGGAGACAAGAGAAATAAATACCCCCACTCCAGCATCGAAAAATATCAACCAGTTAAGAACTTTGGGAAAGTTAGAAAAAAAGTTCGTTCTTTCTCGGATTAATTCAAAAAGATCTTGAGAGCCCGATAATGCTGACTCAAAAATATCAAAAGTAATCTCTCTCTGCTTAGCATTATTCTTATTCCCTAAATGTTTAATGCGTATTTCGATACTTTGAATGGCCATTCCAATAGCATTTCTACAAGCCTCAACATACTGAGGTTTGTGAAGGTTCTTGTCCCTTTCTAAGATACTTAGCTGAGTTTGGAGTTCGAGAATATCATCGGAAAGTGCTTGTATTTCCTCATTGCGAGTGTAAAGACAGAAATACTCTACCCCAATGATAAAAATTTCAATATTGAATTTAGAGAACGATATAGCGTTGTAATAGTTTTCATGAAGTGCTTTTAATAGCTCTTCACCCTTGAATTTTAAATTGCCTTCTTTTCCCAGCCGCCCTAATTCTTTGCAGATTTTCGCCCCTAAGGCCATCCCTTTAAAAGCCTGTGAACAAGAATTAGCATCTTCCAAAACCTGTTGGGAGGATTTCTCAGAAACAAGCTGCTGCTTTTCCCTAGCATCTTGCACTTTGCAGATCAATTCGCCAAATTTGTCCAAAAATGCCTGAAGCTCCAACTTCCCTTTAAGATCACCGAAAAAATTGTCGATATTTTGAGAATGCTTTTGAAAATCTTCATCGAGATCAAGATTGATCATCGAGTTAATAAATTCATCCCTATCAATATCAGAGTCAGAATCTTCCTTTTCAATTCTTTTGAATGGCCGATTATTCTTGAGATAAGAGGAAATAGTAAATGTTGTGTTTGGATTATCCAGATCGATTACATCTTCCGGTCCAGGTTCTTTGGGCACATCGGCATTATTAATATAACGTTCACACCACGCTACTTCTTGATCGATCCGCTTATTATTTGCTCTATCAAAATACTGCCAGATGTGTTGAATAACCACGGTAAAAAGAAAACCGAACGATGAGGTGGTAACGAGGTATTTCACTTGAGTTGAAGAGACTAACAACGTAAATGTAGGAATAAAGCCCAATAAAAGGGGCATACGGCAACCGAAAGTTTTGCCGAATTTCTGAACAACATCTACTGACCTACCCCACCATAAGTTTTTTTCGGGGCAGCGGACACTACAGCTCGATGAATTAGGAGCGTTAGTTGTTTCAGGGGTTTTTTTTTCGTCAACCGTAGTAAACATGACTATCTAAATAAATGCAAAATTGTAGCAGTACATACGATAAATGACAAATTAATAATATGTGAATTTATTATCATAACCTAAAGAAAATTAGCTTTTATCTCTCTGCAACTTTCAGCAGTGAAAACAGTGTAAGGGAATAAACGTTAATAGTATAGACCCATCTAGCGCCACTAAAGACGTTAGAACGACTCTAATGTCCCATTTAGAAATTATTTATATCTCTAAGAGAATTCCCTCTAAACCTTGCTATGATTTCAAATTTTTTTTAGACTGTAGTATTAATCTATATTGACGGTTTTAAATTATGATGACGATAGTCATCGTCGGTGCAGGCGATGTGGGACAATATATTGCTTCACTACTCTCCAAAGAGGAGCACAATATCGTCCTAATAGATAAAAATGGAAAAATCCTTCAAGAAGCCACTCGTTATCTCGATGTTGCAACCCGGCATGGCTCGGGAACAGATTGGCAACTCCTTGACGATTTATTAGAACTTTCCCCTCAGCTTTTAATCGCCTTGACTGAAGACGATGAAGTCAATATGGTCGCTTGCTGTATCGCAAAACATCTAGGATACCCGCGCACAATAGCTCGTGTACGCGACAACCACTTTCTAAATAGAATGCGATTAGACTTTGGCCGTATCTTCGACGTCGATTATTTCATTGGACCAGAACTCCTTGTAGCCCACGAAATTCTAAAATATATGGTCAGCCCCGGGTCAATACAAGTAGAAAATTTTGCCCAAGGCGCAGTACAACTGCGCACATTGTCTATTCCGGCACGTTGGAATAAAGGCAATGTTAAACTAAAAGATCTAGCACTCCCTGCAGGAGCAATTGTAAGCTTAATTCGACGGTTTGTTCCTAATGAAGACAATCAAATCGATGAGACAGATTTCACCCTAATTTTTCCCCATGGAGATGACGTGATCCTTCCCCGTGATGAGGTGACATTGATCGGAGAAACCCCCACAATTACAGAAATCCATCATTTCTTCGGCATCGGTTCTCAAGTCATTAAATCCATTGTCATCGTAGGCGGATCCTTGACTGCGATCAATCTTGCCCGCCTTTTGGAATACAGACCTGTGGATGTAAAAATCATCGAAAAAGATTTTAATACCTGTGCCATGCTAGCTGACACATTGCCCAACTGCACCATTGTTCATCATGACGCCACCGACTTGGATTTCTTAAGGTCAGAAAAAGTGGGCTCTTCGGAACTCCTAGTTGCTTGTACACGTCATGACGACACCAATCTGCTCTGCGCTTTGCTTGCACAGGAGGCTGGCTGCCCGAATGCACTCATCGTCATCAATAACACTTCATATACACCCCTATTGACAACCCTAGGGATTAATTACGCCGTGTCTCCCCGGATCAGCGCCGCCAATCATATCCTCTCCCAACTCTTCGCTGGAACAATTTCATCTTTAATTTCCCTCTACGACAATCAAGCTAGAGTAATGGAAATCAATGTTCCTATAGATTCAGAAGTAGCGGGCATCCCCTTATCTGAACTAGGGCCGCTTCTCCCACAGGACTTCCTCATTGTAATGATCCAAAATAGAGGAAGAATCATGGTGGCAAATGGCAGCAGAATTATCTCACCCGGAGATACTGTCATTGCAATTACCCATGCGAAACATGTCCCTGAATTACAAAAGATCTTTTAATAATGCTGTATAAAGATATATCTAAAGTCCTTTCTCGCTTTTGGTATTGCATGGCAGCTATTTTGCTGATTCCATTTATGCTGGCAGCATATTACCAACTCCATTTGTCCCCTGTAGAACACCCACAGCAGCATTCCACTTATGCTTTTTTAATTACGATTCTTATTACACTCTCTATTGCAGCAATATGCCATTATTTCGGAAGGAACGTGCAGGGTAGGCTATATCTAAAGGAAAGCATTTTAACCGTCGTCCTAGTCTGGGTACTCGTTCCTGCTTTATCAGCATTGCCATTCCTTTTCAATCATACCTTGGATAGTTTCCCTCAAGCCTACTTTGAAATGGTTTCAGGCTATACAACCACCGGCTCTAGTGTACTATTTCCAAAAAAATATGACGAGCAGACTGGAAAAGAAATCCCCTATCATAAAGTGATTGAAGGTGTGATTCCTGTAAAATATGAATTTTACGGCACGGTTAAACCTATCATTGACCCTGCCAATGGAAAAGTCCTTTTTGAGGGTGTAGAAGCTGTGGGGCAAGCCTTACTATTTTGGAGGAGTTTTACTAACTGGCTGGGGGGTATCGGGATCATCTTGCTATTTATACTTATTTTCCCTGTCATAGGTGTGGGAAGCAAAGTACTCTACTATACAGAGGCTCCCGGCCCCATAAAAGACAGCTTTACGCCGCGCATTAAAGAAAACGCCTTACAATTGTTTAAAATCTATTGCACATTGACAGTTGCGCAGATCTTTTTTCTTTTGATAACTAACCAAAACCTTTCCTATTTCGATGCTATTACCATTACCTTTGCCACATTAGCGACAGGCGGTATGTCTACTAAGAACGCAAGCATTGCAAGTTTTGATAACCTCAATACCGAAATCGTCGTCATGATCTTTATGATTTTAGGAAGCATCAGCTTTGCGTTGTACTACTATATAGTAAAGGGAAAGATTTATAAATTGAATAACCCCGAATTCTACTTATTCATATTTATTGTGCTAGTCAGCGGGGGGCTTTGTTCTTGGTATATTTATGGAACGCTTCAAGAATTATCCATAGATGCAACCAACCAGGTTTACTCATGGGGCGAATCCTTAAGATATGGCTTCTTCCAAACCATATCCGCAATCTCAACGACAGGTTTTTCAACTGCGAATTTTGATAAATGGCCATATTCTGCCCAATCTCTAATCTTAATTATCATGAATTTTGGCGGTATGGTCGGCTCTACTTGCGGCGGCCTAAAAACCATCCGCCTTTACATGCTTTTCCGTATTCTTCAATATAAAGTTGAATCTATGTTCCGTCCTCAAAACGTAAGAATTTTCCGGATAGGTTCCAATGAAGTAGACAACTTAACTGCAAGCAGCGTCCTAGGTTTTTTTGTCGTCTTAGTCACTCTAAGCATTGTCGCTTCATTTTTATTTATCCTTGATGGGATAGATCCTGAAACTGCCATCTCTTCCACAATCTCCAATGTCAACAACGTCGGATTTGCTTTCCGCATGGCAGGCCCTACCGAATCCTATGCCTTCATGTCAAACTTCAGCCTATATCTATCTTCTTTCCTAATGATCTTAGGAAGATTAGAATTTTATACCTTACTTGCCATCCTAGTACCCGCCTTTTGGAAAGAAAATGCCTGAGTAGTCCCTAATGTTTATTTAAAATGCATTTATAAAAAGAACCCTTTTCATGATATATAAGAATTTTCAGATAATAAGGTTCTTATGCATCGCTTTTTCATCTTATTAATTCTATTTAGCGCAGGGCTCAAAGTCCTTGCAGCGGATGCAGACATCCCTTTATCTTTGCCCTATGAAGAGAAAAATGCTTCTGCACGTAAGCTGCAGCACTGGTATAAACATCATTGCTGGAAAGCAATCGAACGTTTCTACCTATCTAATAAAGACTCTATGGAGCAGGATGAATACACAGCCTGCATTCCCATTATCGCATTAAGTTACTGCGCTCAAGGGGATTTCGATGCATCCACTTTGGCAGCCAAAAACTTTTTTAATTCGCCTCAACATTTTACAAATGCAACCCCTTCACAAGTTAGCGCAATGCATGCCGTGGCCCTGAAATGTGCTGTGCAAATGAAAGATTGGAAATCCGCAAATGCGCACTACAGCTACCTTTTAAAAGATAAAACCCTAGCTGCATTACCCCTTTGGGCTAAATACGCCGTTGCTGACACTGCCTTGCAATACAATGACAATGAAAAAGCTTTGGCGCTGCTTATTCCAGCATATGCCAATACCCAAAAAGACAATCCCTACCAACCTCGCATTGCTTTCCTCCTTGCAGTCGCAAACATGCGTATAGGCAACTTAGAAGAAGCGCATAAATTATTTTTAGAAGCCAATATCCATCCGGAAGCCGGACACTTGGCAGGCATCGCGGCCAAGGGGCGCGTTCAATCCACACAAGAAATATTAAAACATCTGACAGGGGATAATAAAAAAGCGGAGCAATGGAAGCTTCTTTTCGACCTACAAGCCCTCTTAGACGACCACACCTCAATTTCTGATGAAGAGAAAAACTCTGCCTTGAAATTACAAGCACAGCTGCTTGCTCAACTACTCAAGTATAACCAAGAGTCCGCCCGCTTAAGCACTATCTTAGATATGTCCGCCTCAAAATCTGAAAGGGCTGTAGCCCAACTTCAGATAGCATTCAATGCATATCTGACTCAAAAAGACTTTAAAACATTCCATAAGTATGCACAAGATGCCATCACTACAAATGCAGACTTAGCCTCCTTAAAATCCCTAAGGCTGGCCCTCTTCCAAGTCTATGACCCCTTCAGCAAAAAGAACCCCGCCTTCAATGAAGTTGCTGCCAACGAATTCCTTGCGGCTTACCCTTTTATCGATGATCCTTTGACCGAGGCTCATAAAGTCTCCGCACAAAGACTAGCCGATGCGATATATGACTCAATTCTGGAGCCTCCTACGCATCAATTTCTCCTTATCAACCTCCCTCCTGCAGAAGGGGTAAAAGCATCCCTTGCCGCTAACCTCTATGCCCTTGTGGGCGATTATGAAAAAAGTATCTATCTCTATGCTTCCATTCACGATATTGAAAGCTTAGAAAACATCGCACATGCTGTCAAAGATCCTCTTCAAAAAGAAAAACTGAATGCCATCCTAGCGTATCTTAATACACAAAATGGAAATTTCGCTGAGGGCTGTACCTATGCAGCTCTCGCTATGGGCTCAACAGATCATTTCAATGCGACTTTAGCTGCCTTAGCCTACGCTTCATCTGCTTGGAGACAGCTCGCCGCACAGAAAAACCCCACCCCTGATGAATTTTTACCCATGCTCGATCTGCTAGACCAGCTGCAAACAAAAAAACAGTTAGAAAGTGAGCCATGGCATATGGAAGCGGCGCTAGAGTATGCTCTCCTATCTGCATACCTACTTAAAAATGATCCTAAATCCGATCTTCAATCTACTTTGATTCTTGAAAGAAACTATGCCAAAGCATTTGATCGCAATGACTTAACGAATAGAAGTTATTGGGAGGAGCTAAACAAAAATAAGCGCATGAAAACTCTGATGGAACATTATGCTGCTCTTTTCAATGCCATAAGCGCAAAATATCATCAGCAGTACGCAGCAAAAAATGGTCTGGCCGATGAAGCTTTGAAATGGCAAAGGTTATCTGCACAATACTCCAAAACAGCTTTAGGTAATAACCATTACATCACCCCTTTTATAGCAAATGAATCAATTCCTAAAGACCGATAATGCGGGATTCTGCTATATTTTTCTCCTATGCTGCAAATTATAGCCGGAATATTCAAAAATAGGCGATTGGCCGTTCCTAAAGGAACTACAACACGCCCAACATCTGCCCTAGTCCGAGCAGCTGTATTCAACATCCTTCAAAACCATATCGAAGGCACCCATGTTTTAGACCTGTGTGCAGGTTCGGGTGCTATGGGGTTTGAAGCACTTAGCCGCGGAGCCGCAAGTGTAAATTTTGTTGAAAAAGATAGAGGAGCTGCACTCTGCATCAAGGAAAATATCACCTTGTTAAAAGTAGAAAACACAGCAAAAGTTGTGCAATCAAATGCCCTTTCCGCATTAAGCTATTACGCCAAAACTCAAGCCAAATTCGACCTTATTTACATTGATCCTCCTTACGAACATATGGCTCTAGCTTTAAACTGCATTCAACTTATCGATGAATTCCAACTCCTCTCTCCCCAAGGATGGCTAATCATGGAGAGCGGCCAAAAACAACTTCCTCCACCTTTGATACATCTTTCCCTAGAAGATACCCGCTCTTACGGCAAATCTTACCTGCTCTTTCTAAGACCTAGCAAACAACTGTAGTACCGTTTATGAACGTAGGAAGGAGACTTCTCCCAGCGAGAAGCTATCTACAGTACGTTTTGAGAAGAGATTTTTGAACGCAGAGAAGCTTCGCCCTGCATTAGGCTGTCACTAGCACGATTGTTTCGTACCGATCTCGCATCGCCGCGGTCCCCCGCGGGCCCGCGTCGCCGACGTTGACATGCTCGCTTACGCGATCACGTCAAGCATAATTAGACACTCCATAAAAAAAACAGAATCGCGGTTTTCACAGCAGAAACATGTTAGTGAACTTAATGCTAGATAGCATGACTAGAATTAGCTGTGCAATTTGGGTTTATCTTGCAAAAATTCTGACTAAATCCAGTGTCATGTAAATGCTTGACGTGATCGCGTAAGCGAGCATGTCAACGTCGGCGCCGCGGGCCCACGGGGGACCGCGGCGATGTGAGGTCGGTACGAAACAATCGTGCTAGTGACAGCCTAATGCGGGGCGAAGCTTCTCTGCGTTCTTTGCGTCTCTGCGTTCAAAAATCTCTTCTCAAAACGTATTGTAGATATCTTTTCGCTAGGAATAGCTTCTCTGCGTTCAAATTAAATACAATAAACGTTTGTTGTTCATTTAGTTTCTAATTGTTATAATTAAAATTATAATCAGTGGAGCTTATATATATGTCTATTGATCCCACTAAACCCTCCGCTACAAATACCGGTAGCAATGCCGTCCCTTCAGAAGCCGCAACAACCCCATCCTCTTCCTCATCTTCCGTTCCTTCTACACCTTCTTCCCCTCCTTCTACACCTTCTTCCGCTCCTCTTACTAACGACACCCTACAATCCGGAAAAAACACTTCTAAATCTCCAACTTCCCCTATTGCCGCTCAGACACCGCAACTCACCGATATTGAATACCAAAAGTTTATAGGAGACGTCTCTAAAGAATTTAAACAGCTGCTTCAACAACTAGAATTATTAGATAACATCAACAGCAAACAGCTCAACTCGCTATTTGCTTCCATGGCTGTTCTGGCCCTCAAAAATTATCGTGAAAGCAAATCTAAAATAATTATTCCGCCAGCATCCGGTACTCCTGGAGGAAACACTCCTCCCGGTAGTCCGGCTGCGCCCGGCGGTTCTTCACCCGGCACATCCGGTCCACCAGGAACTGCTCCCTACGTCAATCCGTATGCTTCCATCAACAAAGATTATGCAAAACAAATGCAGGAAATCAGCGACGGAAGGCTCGCAATAGCTAATTATTCGGAATACCTGTCCAAATATGGTTTGGGAGCCCTCGCTTTTAAATCACTGCAGCTGACCCAAGACCCTGAAGACCTACATCAGCAAAGTTTCGCTTTGGATCAACAGAAACTCTCCACTACAAAAAACTCTAGCCCAACAGAAACATTCACTGTCGAAAACGAAGAGAAGAATGGCTTAAAAACCCTTTTTAATTCCGAGTTGATTAAATCATTAGAACCACTGATAGGCCCGGAGAATGCCCAACGAGCATCAGACCTTTCACATATCCTCACCGTACAGCTTTTATCCTTGCAAGGGCTAAGCGCCGGAAAAGATGCCATCCAACTCATATCCACAGCTAACACTACTGATAATACCCACTTTGAAAGTCCTGAAGCCGATGTTGCGGCTACTGTAAGCCTTATACTAAATCTATCTAAGTTTTTGACACCGGAGGGTGGAGAAAAAATCAAAAGCGTCGTCGAAACAGCATTTTCCGAAGATCCCGTCCTCACTCAAATCCCGGAAAATGGAAAGAACTCAACAGTCAAATCGCTTGTGAATGAAATCCAAACTTCCATCTTGAAAGTACTTTTTGTTGAAGTCGAAACAGGCTTGAATATTGAGTCCGGATTTTATCAACTATTAGAAGCATTTAAGGTGACAGATTCTACTAAGGCGCCTGACCAAGAACCCTATGTATTTTTCGAACTCGATACTGATGATTATAATTTTATAAAGCCTTACGTACCTTCAAAAATGCCTAATCCCATGAAACAAAACCCTTACCTTTTAGTAGAGAAAATCTACGGCAGTTATCCTGAACTTTCTCCCGCTGATTTCACCCAAGAACTCGTAAAACATATTCTTATCGCTGGTGTTTCCAGTTCCATTGCCTATACTCAAGCCAGCCAAGTCACTATAGCCATCCTCGCCGCAAACCAAGAGAACTATATAGGTAAGATAATCGATCGTGCAAAAATCGCTGATCTTGCAGAAATTCTATCCGCCGCATTGCAAAGCGGGGCGCCCCTAAAGGAAAATACAGAACTCAAAGAAAATATAAAAAAATCTCTTATTGAAGACGGTGAAACTCCCGACGTAGCGGAATCCTTTGCTGATCAACTATTGGAACAATTAGAAACACGCTTCACACCTAAAAAAAACACTTCGGAAACTGCTGCCTCTACCTCACCTCTTCTCTCGGAAGAGTCCTCCCTACCCAAAGAGCAAATAACTACCCTTAGCAAAGAAGTTCACAGTAATCTAGTAACCCTACTTAAAAAAGTCATAGCACCTTCAGTAGCCCCAAAAATTGCTTCTCAAATTCTAGAGATTATCACGGGATACTCTAATGCAGATGCTATTTCCTCTGACCAATCCACAAATCCTCACTCTATCGTCAACGTAGCTAAAGATAAAATCACCAATGCCAAGAACTACTATTCTATTGAGGATAAACAAACCTCGCAAAATGAGAAACATGTCGAAAACTTCAAAGATTTTATCTCTGAACACTCCGACCTCACTACATTCGCCGAAGAATTACGCTCTCCCGCTAAAGCCCTAATCATGACATGGGGACTGATGAATGAAGGAACTTTTAAATTCTCCGGCAAACGCAATAGCATAGATTTCCTTGGCTAGTCTCCAAATAATCTTTTTTCTATGTCTTCTTTGCTTATCTTCGGTTTCTGCGGCGGCGCCTCCATCCCGGTAAACTCTTCGCAGAAATTCATCTTTTCCCTATCCATTACTTTCTCAGTCCCGGGGACAGCGCAATCATTTGGTCTGCCCGGACTGTAATAAACACATTGGCGGCAGCAATGCAAATCGATTTTGCAGTTAGGACACTCAGCCCTAAAAGCTAAACCTCTTCCTGCTTTCTCGCCTGTTTCATTCCCACATTTCCAACAGCGCATTTTTCACTCCTGCAAAGGAAATATTTCAAAAACCTTGCTTATAAGGTCAACTACTGTTAAAAAAAAATTACTGGTTAACTTTTATACTTTTCCACAAGGAGCTCTTTATGAAGAAATATGATTTCAAAAAATTGGTATTAATGGGTGTTGCTGGTGCAACTTTAGCCCTCACTTCAGTAAACGCTGCTGGCGCTTATGATGACAACACCTATACTCCTAGCCAAACAAAAAAAACTACAAAGAATACCAAGCCTACACAAAAAAACACTAATGCCAATGCTAACTACAGCAGCAATGCACGTGGTTATAATTACACTGCAGAAAATTCTCTAGCTACCGATCCTAAGCCATCTCCTTACCGTTCTGCTCATCCTTTCGACAATCGCTTTGCGACTGAAGACAAAGGATCAGCTCAAGGAGATGATTCAAACTTCTCAGCTCCAAACGCCTACGGTGCTTCAAACGACCAAAACAGAGGCGAAGCCCCAAGACAAGGCAATAACAATCCTCAAAATATCCAAAACAGAGGAAACACAGCTCCTAGCACATGGAACAAGCCTGCTCCAGGCAAACCAAGCGACGAGTTAGCTGATGACTACAATGCTAACGCCTACCAACAGCGCATGGGCACAAAAAACTGGTACGGCGACAACGCTAATCCAAGCTCTTCCGCTCCCTCTCCTCGCGCAAGCGATGGCGTCTATTACGAGGATATGACAAACAATCCTAACAATCCTCAAAATAGAAGACCTATCAATAATGCCTATGGAAACAATGCTTCGCAGCAACAGCAATACAATGCTCAGCAGCAACAACAACAGCAGCAACAACAATACAACCGCGCTCCACAACCTCAGCCAGTACAAGGCCGTATCATCCACTCTGATACTAGCTACCATGGCGGCGGAAGCTCCGGTTGCAGCGGTGGTTGCGGTGGTGGTGGCGGCAAACGCTAATCCATGATTCTTTTAAGCAGTTCCGGTAAACCCGGAGCTGCTTTTCTCTGGGAAAATTTCAAAATAGGTTTTTATCATGCAAAAAACTCACTTCAAAAAATTAGTTTTAAAAGGCTTGCTAACAGGTCTGATGGCTAGCGCCTCATTAAACGCTGCAGAAACTGCGCAGAAAAAACCTGCAACAGACACCACCCTTAACAAAATGGAAGATGCGGATGGCGGTAACTATGGCTACCACCTTTATTCAGAAGAAGACCTACTCTTAGAGCTAACTCCAGAAGGCGTAAAACAATATAACAGCCTAAGCCCTGAAGGAAAACGCCTCGCCAGACTCGTTGCAAGCCAAAGATGCGATAAGCAAAACGCTTGCAAAGGCCTCAATGCTTGTAAAACAGATACGCATGAATGCGCAGGCAAAGGCGACTGCAAAGGCACAGGCAAATGCTCCTTCTCTGACAAAAACTTGGCAGTTAAAGTTGTAGCCGATAAAATGGCCCAAAAACGTAATGGTGCCCTAAAGAAATGAAGCAGTATCCTATCCCAAACCTAGGCATTGGCGTAGGTTTGAGAATTCCTCATTACGATGACATCCTTACCCATCTTCCACCTATAGATTGGTTTGAAATTATCAGTGAAAATTTTATGGTGGAAGGTGGGAAGCCCCTATACTATCTTGACAAAATCCTAGAACATTATCCTGTTGTACAACACGGCGTCAACTTAGGCATCGGCAACCCTGCTCCTTTAGATTTTGACTACCTCAAAAAACTAAAAGGTCTCGCCCGCAGAACAAAAACACCTTGGATTTCCGACCACCTCTGCTGGGGGAGACTCCCGGGAGCCCATTTTCACGACCTTCTCCCCCTTCCCTACACACAAGAAGTCATAAATTATGTCGCAGAGCGTGCCCGCATAGTACAAGATTATCTGGAACTGCCCTTTGCGCTGGAGAATCTATCTTCCTATGTCGCTTTCCATGACGACTCTATGCCTGAATGGGAATTCTACTCCGCTATCGTCGAAAAAGCTGATGTCTACATGATGCTCGACGTCAATAATATCTATGTGTCCAGCCGCAATCATAACTACAACCCTTACGAATACTGCAACAATATTCCTATGGAAAGGGTACTGCAAATCCATCTTGCAGGGCATAACGACTTAGGAACCCATATCGTAGATACCCACGATAACTACGTTTGCGATGATGTATGGAAACTTTACGCACACGTCTACCCCCGCACTCGCGGCGTAGCAACGCTCCTAGAATGGGATGACAATTTCCTATCCTTCGAAGACACCTGGAAAGAAGCGCTTAAAGCCAAAGAATTCCAAAGAGAAATCACCTATACAGCCATTGCATGACAGAACAACCCACTCCCCCAAAACAACTTAAAGAACTCCAATATTGGTTCGGAAGCATCATCGCCCGTCCTGTCGATATGGACAATAATATCAATCCCCATACTCCTTCAGGAGGCACAATCGAGCAGGAAGCTGCACACTACATTCTTCCTAGCCTTACTTTAGAACCCCATCAACGCATAGAAATCTATAATCAGCAATACTGGTGGAGACTTCTAGGCATCTTGCACGAAACATTTCCCCTTCTTGTACGCCTTTTCGGCTATACCGATTTCAATGCAACAATCGGCTTTTCATATCTTACCGCCCATGTACCGGACCACTGGTCTCTCAATCAACTTGGAGATAAACTCCCTCTCTGGATAGAGTCTCACTACCATGAGACGGATAAAGAACTTGTCCTAAATGCTGCGCTAATGGACTGCGGATATTGCTCTAGCTTTACAGCTCCTATTTATCACCCCCTCACCCTCGATGAATTGGGCCATGTCCTAGATCGCACACTTTACCTTCAACCCCATTGCTTCATTTACAAAATGAACTACCCCTTCTTCGACTTCCGTAAAGAGATGATGACGCAGGAACCTGAATACTGGGAAGAAAATGATTTCCCAAACCTTCCTAAAGAACCTACAGCTTACATTCTCTGGCGCGATTGCTACTCCAACGTGGGATGGATACAAATTGATCCTATCGAAGCTTCCGTCCTAAGTAAATTTAAAGACGGCATTTCATTTGATGCGCTCTGCGGATGGCTTGGCAAGCAACCAAAAAATGTGTCTGATGCTGCAACGCAGAAACTTGAAGAATGGACCCACCGTTGGTTTGTCAATGAATGGCTGACAACCTATCCTCCATCATCCTCACGAAAAAACTATATTTCAATTTGATCCCTCACACATAAAATCAGCAGAAAATTTGTAACACCTTTGTATTCTTCCCCGTCATTTCTTGATCTAGGTCAATGAAGCATTCATTACATTTCCTTCATCCTTGTGTTTAACAAAGCTAATAAAGGCTTAAAACAAGGATGGAAATCATGTCTTTACAATCTCAATTGCCACCCGTTGGAAATGATCTTAATATTCAATGGCAACAACTCCAAAACTATACTACTAATCAAAAGGAAGCTTATTTCCTTAGATATTTAGTCAAAATTGCATCCAAGGAAGAATCAGATGACAACAAGTTTACAAGCTTGTTCATGTCAATGAAAATGAACCTTTTCGGTACTCAAAGGTTCTTCTCATCAAATTCTATTTACGAAGCACAAACCTATATCAATACAGAAATCCAAATTAGAAATTTTGATTTGATTCTCTTCTGGCGGCAAGTACGCAAAGATAATCCCTTCTTAAATTTACCCGAGCTTGATGACGCTGACCAAATCCGATTTTTTTTAGAATCAAATCCTGAGAGCGTTACAAAAATAACGGTCTTGCAGATGAATGGTATCTTTGAAACTTGGTCTGTTTGGTATGAGAAATATGGCGAAAGCCTAGGATTTCCCTCCTGCGAAACTGAAAAAGAGATCCATGACTATCTGGAAGATGACAAAAATAAAGATGTAATCCGTAAAATTATTTCGAAAGAGCTAGATACCATTTTAGAGAAAACCTCACGCCTACCTCCGGAAATAAAATACTTCGCAGGATTAGAAAAGCTTACCTATTCCAATAGGAAAGCATGGGTTTTGCCCAAAGAAGTATTTACACTCAGCAATCTGAAAGTGCTAAATGTACGCCACTCAGAATTACGTAAACTCTCTAAGAAAATCGGGGGGATGAAACAACTCAAGAAATTGCGTTTAATAGGAGCACAATTTGAATATCTACCTAGAAGTCTAAGTCATCTAAAGAGAACTAAGCTTGTGATCGAAAATAAAGACTAAGGTCCATGACAGGATAAACATATCCTAGCATAGGAGTGCGGCGACTTTTCGCCGCTTTCCCCTCCCTAGAATTATCGAGGGCATAATAATCTCTTAACTAGCGTCTTTTTCTTATCCTTGAAAGCGATTCAGGTGCGATACCTAAAAAGGAAGCAATTTGATATTGCGGCACTCTTTGGGATAATTGCGGAAACTCTCGCAAAAATTGCGTATAACGTTCTTCTGCAGTTAACCTTAAGAAGGAAAACTCTTTTTTTTCTTTCCGTATATACATCGTTTCCAACATATTCTTCGCAAAAAACACCCAAGGACTGCTTCCAAACAAAGGGGTAACATAGGATTCGTCCCATACCCAAACAGAAGAATCTTCCAAGGCCTCTATCCAAATTTGGGAGGGTTCCTTAGTGATAAAGCTTGTATATGCCGTACAAAAAGGATTCTGCTTATCCACCGCAAAATCTTTGGTTAAATCATCCCCTTCTGCAAGCACATAATAATATCTGAAAAGTCCTTCATGAATAAAAAGCAAATGGCGGCAAACCTCCCCTTCCTGGATAAACACCTCTTTTTTACGAAATGTACGCAAAACGGCTTTTGCACAAAATGCCTCTATCTCATTTTTTTCAATGGGAAAGACTTTCTGAATATAATCAGAAAGATGCTTCATTTTCATTATGCCTGCTTCCTGCCCACGATGGCGCTTTAATTTTACTTAATGTCACGGACTCTAAGAACTATTTTGCCGCCTGTGCGGCCAGATTTTTGACTCTCTAAAGCTTCATTAAATTGAGCCAAACTAAACTCCTGAACCTCAGGAACTTTAATACGATTAATTTGGATTAGTTCAGCGATTTTTGAAAGTTGCATACCGCAAGGACGCACAAATACATACCCATAATATACCTCCGCTTTGGCTGCAGCTTCGGGATCTACCTGCTCTAATATCGTCGCAACATAACCGCCAGGTTTGACTGACAGCAAAGTTTCTTCCATGGATTTTCCGCCGATCATTTCAAAGGCAACGTCAACACCTTTAGGAGCCCATTTCTTAACACGTTCCGCTACACTGCCCTGAGTATAGTCAATTGCAAAATCTGCGCCTAACTGTTTGACATAGTCGTGGTTTTCTTTGCGTGCTGTAGTAACAACCTGTGCGCCTGCGTACTTAGCAAATTGAATGGCATAGCCTCCTACTCCTCCTGCACCTGCTTGTATAAGAACTTTTTGACCCTGATGTAAATGTCCTGCATCGAATAAAGCCTGCCATGCTGTCAAAGTTACCAAAGGGACAGTAGCGGCTTGTGCGAAAGTGATATTGGAGGGTTTCTTCACCACGTGCTCAGCAAAAAAAGTCACATATTCTGCATACGTTCCGTTTTGAATAATAGGTTTGCGGCAAAATGCCATGACAGCATCGCCCACTTTTAGGTTTTCAACCTCCGAACCCACAGCCTCTATTTCGCCCGACACATCCCAACCGGGAATAATGGGAAGTTTTGAAGGTAAGCGAGTTTTAAGACCTTCATAAATTTTATAATCGACAGGGTTGATGCCTGCATACGCAACGCGGATGAGAACTTCAAAAGGTTTAGGTTCAGGCTTAGCAATTTCTGAGAGTTCTAAGGGCGCATTGTATTCATTGAAATGAACAGCCTTCATCTTTGTCATACTAAACTCCTTTTTTCCTGCTATTTTTATAATTTTTTGGCATTAAACGACACCGATTCGTATACTATTTATAATCAAATACTTCGTATTTTTAGAGATTCACATGAAAGAAAAAATTACCCTTTTAGATGCCCTAATTATAAAATTTCCCGACTGTACTAAAACTACTGTACGGGATTGGATCAAACAGGGAAGGATTGCAGTAGATAAGACCGTCGTAAAAATCCCTTCCCAAGAAGTAGATTCCGGCCAAGACATCTCCCTTCTACCACCGCGTAGAAAGATTGATGACGCTATTCTTCCCACCTGCAGAATAATTTTTGAAGACCCCCATATTGTAGTCGTCGAAAAAAAATCTGGATCGCTAAGTGTAGAGACAGATAAAAGCTCCCTCTCTAGTGTTCACAGTGACCTCAAGCAACGCTATCACCCAAACAAAGTCTTTGTCGTCCATCGCCTGGACCAGGGTACTTCAGGCCTGATGGTTTTTGCACGTACACAAACAGCCTTCACTCACCTGAAAGGACAGCTGGAAAAACGCTCGATGCATCGTGAATATATCGCTATCGTCAAAGGAAAACCCAAAGAACCGGTCGGAACATGGCACACAAGAGTTTTCGAAGATAAAAATTTCCATGTTCACGTCATTCAAAACCCCAACGAAGGCGAAGAAGCAATCACTCACTATGAAACGCTAGCCTACCGCAACCCTTATACCGTCATCCGCGCAAAATTAGAGACAGGCAAAAAAAACCAAATACGGGTACACTGTCAACATGCAGGAATACCTATCGTCGGGGATGATCGCTACGGAGGAGATATGGGAAGCACAAAAAGATTACTGCTGCACGCCTACACTTTAGAACTTGATCACCCCATCAACCGTAAAAAATTAGTATTCTATTCCCCTATTCCACGTGTGTTCCCTTACTTTGTCCCTGCTAAACAATGGATATTACCGCCCATGACTTTGGAACCTATCGCATGAAGACAAATAAATGGTTTTGGATGCTCGTCTGCCTCTTGACCCTATCTGCCGTTTGGGTCACTTGGGGCACTACAAAAAAATTATATACTTATTATACCCTAAATGCCCGCGTTCCCGTCAAAACGATCTCATGGAAAATTTCAGCCTTGAATGATGAACGCTATCAATTACAAGGCTCTTATAATTTTTTTATCGATACTAGGGAATACCTAGGAACAGCGCAGCTCCATTCCCTCATCTATCGCAATCCTTGGGCAGCAGAAAAAGGGCTGCGTGAATTAGAAAAAGAACGTTTTAATGTTTGGTATTCCTCAAAAAATCCAACAATTAATTCACTAGAAAGAGATTTTCCCTTAAAAGATTGTATTTATAGCGTTGTTATTTTGGGTTTAATTACCTATTTTGGCGCTTTAGGCGTATACACTTACAGAAGCCAGAATATTGAAAGGTAACTGCAATGGAACTGCTAATTCTGACCGCACAACATGCTGATGGCAGCATCCTAAAAGCTGTTTTTGATCCTGCTCGGGGCATGAATTTAGATAGCTTTTCCAAAGGAAGTATTGAATATGTCCATCATAAGCAAGGCTCCCTCATAGGCCCGCATCTCGACAACCGCCCCAAACATCTACATAAACCCCACGAAAATGATCCCTTTCCCAATGGCATCGCACGGGCAGCGGCATGGAAAGCTGAAATTAAAAACTCTAAAATCTTAGCCGTATTAGACAGCAAAGAACCTTGGGAAAACTCTACAGTAGGTGCCCAGGAAGGTCAAAACTTCAAAATGTATTTCCAGGCAAGCCTTACACCACACAGTCTCAGCTGCGAGATCTCCATTGTCAGTGACACCGACTCTCTCGTCGGAACCGACATCCACTTGAACCTCCCGCCAGGCAATGCAAACATTACGACCCAAGTTGCTTCCCACTGCATTCAAAACGATAAAATCATCCCTGCAAAAGATATCTTCCACCTTGGAACGGAAAACACCCTCTCTATCCCCCTTGATAACAACGCCATCCACTACGCCTTTACCCCCTTCAACCCTCTCACCGCACACATAGACCTCAACACCTCAGAATATTCCCTGCGTTTCAAATACCATTGCCCTTCCCAAGAAAACTGCTGGCGCCTCATCAAAGCGAAAGATGATCCCTTCATACGTATACAGCCGCTCTCCTCTCAGGATCCTCGCTTTCCAAACCTTACCGTCAGCTCATTATTCATCGATTTGGAACCCCTTTAGAAGGCTAAGGAAAAGATGTCGCAAGGCCCCCTACAACAACTTATCCTTAAACTAACCCGTAGGCAGGATAGACTGCACCTAGCCACCCTTCTTATCTATCTGATCCCTCTCCTACTTCTCACTCTTATCGCTGTATGGATTGTTACCCCCGCAGCCGGATGGCCTCTTCTCCCCCTTAGCTTATTCCTTGCTGCCACAGGCTCTCTCGTCATCCTTACCCTCTGGAGATTACGCGAAGGCTCTCTTTTACAGAACTTACCACATCAAGAGACCGCAGAAAAATCTGAAATCCCCTCCCTTTCTTCTCAAGATAGCGACGAAAAAATACTACGCTTCCAGCAAAGCCTGGAAGAATACCGCCAAGAACAACAGCGCTATCTGCACGAAATCGACGAAAAAGCCTCCGCCTTAGACAGGCTAATGCAAGAAAATTCCCTTCTTCACAGCACTCTCGATGGTGCAAGGGAAAAGCACCACAGGGAAAATAGCTCTCTAGTTGAACAGATACAGCAGCAAAAAACCCTCCTAGAAGAATATCAGCATACCATCAACAACCAGCGCCAAGAAATCTCAAAACTAGAACAAAATATCGCCTCTCTAGAAAACCGAGTCCGCGATCTCACCTATCAGCTACGCGACCAAAAATACGAAATTAAAACTCTGCTCCAGCTTGCAGACATGCCTCAAGACCATACAACACACTCCCATGAAGGCGAAGACTGGCTTGAAGAAATCCCCTCGCTCCCGGTCCTCGCCAATCGACACTCCATAGAACAAGACACCCCCGAGGAAGAATTCATCTCCTCTCCCGGTGAAGCCTCCCTGATCCTTAAACGCTGCCTAGATATCGCGCGAAAAATCACCGGACCCAGCTACTTTTCCCCTTCCCACGCTCCTTTCGGACACCCATCCACCGCCAGCCATACCCTAGACCTAAGACGTCTATGCGATAGCCTCCGTAGCGAAAGAGGTGCCGTCGTTCTCGTCTATAGCCCTAAAGATGATAAGCTGCTCTTTATCAGCCCGACAATAAAACTTCTCTCCGGATGGAACTCAGACAAATTTGCTCAAGACTTCTATTCCCTCCTGGGCGAACAATCCCATGAATGGCGCAACGCCGTCCGCAGACTCCCCGTCCAAGGCGAAACTTCCTTGACAATTCATTTAAACACGAAAGATAATCGCGGCATCAAACTTCAAGCTTTCCTTGGTGCCATCCCTACCGGCCTATTCCGTCTCCACACTCTCGCAGTCCTCTTCCCGGTCTCTTAACTCACTTCTCCTACACCTGCATCCTACGATCGTTTACAACAGGATTCTAAAAGAGAGCCCAAAAGTAAGCGATAGGGTTGGGTAAGGCTCCTCCAAAGTCGGTTTTTAAGCCTGGTTTTACGTAGAGAGTCAAGCTCAAGCCATAAAGAATGCTGCGGAGATTCATGCCATAAGGACAGGTAATCATCCGCAAGTTTTATTTTCCAGTGGAGGGTACGTTGACGAAGTGAATGGTGCGATGGAGTTGATAATACGGATTCATTTTGAAGTGAGATTTCTTTGGGGTAGGAGGAAGAGGCAAGGCGGCCATTTTCCCAAACATTTACCTGGTCATAAATAATTCCAATCCCCCTAGCGTTAATATTAGTATAGTAATGGGGTGTATGTGCCAGAGCTGCTTCGAGAGAAGATTGGACGTTTTGAAGATAGCGGTTGTCGTGAAGGATCCAAATGACCTGCCAATCCAGTGTGTTATAATCGTGTGTTCTTGCAAGCGCCTCATCCGGAGTGAGTGGCGCACACTGTACTTCGAAGATAATACGCTCTTTTTCCCATGCAATATCTGCAATACGTCCTATTTCGGGAAAACGGACTTCCATTTTTGCCTCGCCTGCAGGTAAAGTATTAAGCAAGCGAAGTTGTATCATCAGATGCGTTTCGCTTTTACCGGATTGATTGCAAAATTTTTGTGGTTTATAGTGATAAAAGTGACGTTGAATACGGGCGCCCCCGCGGACACGTAAAGTTTCACCGCATTCGGGACAGATGTAATTTCTACCTGTTATTGCCCATGCAGCATTAATATATTGGTCGTCATTTTCAAAAGCATATATCTGCATGAGCGAAGTTTCAATTTACAAAAATAATAATTTACACATAATGAATAAATACCTGGAAATGAAGTAATCACTGCATGTTGACAAAAACAGCCAATAACTACGATACTTACATCCTATTATCACCTTATAATATAATTTCTGTCGTGCGAAAAGGATGAGCAAAACTAACATAAAAAACGCGTTCACCTCGCAGCAGCAGCAGAAAGTCGATGAACTTGTCTCTGTTGCTAAAGAACAAGGTTTTATTACCTACGAGGAAATTAACGAAATCCTCCCTATGTCTATCGACACAGCGGAGCAGATCGACCAAGTCCTGATTTTCCTTAGCGGAATGGACATCCAGATTCTCAATCAGTCCGAAGTCGAACGCCAAAAAGAGCGTAAGAAAGAAGCTAAAGAGCTGGAAGGCCTTCCCAAGCGGATGGAAGGTTCTCCTGACGACCCTGTTAGAATGTATCTTAAGGAAATGGGCTCCGTGCCCCTTCTAAGCCGTGAAGAAGAAGTCGAAATTTCCAAGCGTATCGAGAAAGCACAGATCCAAATAGAGCGGATCATCATGCGATTCCGTTATTCTTCCTGCGAAGCTATCGCTATTGCCAACTACCTTATTCAAGGAAAAGAGCGTTTCGATAAGTCCATTACTGAGAAAGAAATCGCCAATAAGCAAGAATTCTTAGCTTTATTGCCAAAATTATGCGAACTCCTCAAGAAAGAAGAAAGCACCCTCGAAGAATTACTGATCACATTAGAAACAGCCAATCTTTCCAAAAATGAAAAACTGCGTCTAAGCGAAGAGATAGAAAAGTGCCGCATCCGTATGCAAGCCTATCTAAGGCGCTTACACTGCCGTCATAATATCATTGAAGACTTCGGCGAAGTTATTCTCGGTGCCTATGACCGTTTTCTAGTACTAGAAAAAGAGATCAACGAACTCACTCCCCGTGCAGAGAGAAACCGTTTTGCAGCACAAAAACTTGCCGCTGTTAGACGAAAACTGCGTAAGAGAGAATTCGCAGCAGGCCGTACACTTGACGAATTCAAAAAAGACGTCAGAATGCTACACCGCTGGATGGACAAGAGCCAGGAAGCCAAACGCGAGATGGTCGAATCCAACCTCCGTCTTGTCATCTCCATTGCTAAAAAATACACAAACCGCGGACTTTCCTTCTTAGACCTAATCCAAGAAGGAAACATGGGATTGATGAAAGCCGTCGAAAAGTTTGAATACCGACGCGGCTACAAATTCTCTACCTATGCCACCTGGTGGATCCGTCAGGCTGTGACCCGCGCAATTGCAGACCAAGCCCGTACTATCCGTATCCCTGTTCATATGATCGAAACCATCAATAAGGTTCTTCGCGGAGCCAAAAAACTCATGATGGAAACAGGAAGGGAACCTACGCCGGAAGAACTCGCAAACGAATTAGGGTTAACTCCTGAACGCGTACGTGAAATCTATAAGATTGCACAGCATCCGATCTCCTTACAAGCAGAAGTAGGAGATGGGGGCGAAAGCCAGTTTGGTGACTTCCTGGAAGACACCACAGCTGACTCACCCGCTGAAGCTACAGGGTACAGCATCCTAAAAGATAAGATGGGAGAAGTCCTCACTACCCTTACCGATAGGGAAAGGCAAGTGTTAGTTCTCCGTTTTGGCCTTTTGGACGGCAAACCCAAAACCCTGGAAGAAGTAGGTGTAGTCTTTAACGTCACACGCGAGCGTATTCGTCAAATTGAAGCCAAAGCACTCCGTAAGATGCGCCATCCTACACGTTCAAAACAACTAAAAGCCTTTTTAGATCTGCTCGAAGTAGAATAGTTTCGAAACGTGTCGGAAAACCCAACCTACAAAGAACTACGCGAAGATAAGACCCTCCCCATCATCAGTGAGGAGGGTCTAATCCAGCGCCATCTCCCCAGCTTTGAAGTGCGCGAACAGCAGCGCAACATGCTCAAAGAAATCATCCATAGCTATAATCAGAGCAAGATTACCCTTATCGAAGCAGGGACAGGGACAGGCAAATCCATGGCCTACCTAATTCCCGCCCTTTTATGGTCGCTCCATAACAAACAAATCACCGTCATTTCCACCAATACCATCGCGCTGCAAGAACAACTCGTCAACAAAGATATTCCCCTTATAAATAAAGCCCTTAACCTAGAGTTCAAGGCCGTTCTTGTAAAGGGAATGGGCAATTACCTTTGCCGCCGAAAACTCGAAGATACCTTAGGCGAAATCCCCCTGCTTACCCCTGAAGAAGCTAACGAAGTCAACCGCATAGAAGCGTGGAGCCAACATACCACCGACGGTTCACGTTCAGGCTTGCCTATCTCTCCCCCCTTTGCCATCTGGGAAAAAGTCAATGCTGAAGGCGATAACTGCACACGCGAAAAATGCCCTTACTTTAAATCGTGCTTTTTCTTCAAAGCACGTGCTGAAGCGATGGAAGCCCAGCTTCTCATTGTCAATCACCATCTTCTCTTCAGCGACATTTCACGCCGGATAGAAAGCCAGCATATGCCTTCCTCTCAAAACATCGGCATCCTGCCCAGCTATACACGTATTATCTTGGATGAAGCCCATAATTTAGAAGATGTCGCAACAGATTACCTTGCTATGCGCACCTCTTTAGCAGAAATCATGCGCCTTTTTGGCCTCCTTGCCACTGACAAACAACTCCGCACTTCCGGCAAGCTCCCCCTGCTAAAAACTAAAATAGAACAGATCTACCAAAAGAAGATCACTACCGAAGCTGCATCTTTCATCCAACGCATTCAAGTCGATCTCATCGGACAACGGCGCGTGTTGATGGACCAGTTTTTTGAAGTTTTCAGCTCCTTCCGCCAATTTGCCTTAAACTCGGGTCTTTCTTTAGATGAAGCCGGCCTGTCTGACCAAGTAGAAGGTAATTACCGTATCCATGCGCATCACCATACACACGATTTATGGCTTCAGGATATCCTCCCTAAAGTCTCAAAATTAGAAGAAGATGCCAAAAGATACTTTCAATCGATCAACAGTTTAATGGAAGATATCCACAATGCTGAGGATGCACGCATCCAAGATCAAACACGTGGGTTAAGGGCTGAGATACAGGCCCTGCGCTTGCGTTTAGAAAAAGCTCTGACCATCATCGTCCATTTCGCTAAAACACCCCCCACAGAAAAGAAAGTACGCTGGATTGAACTACAGCAAACACGCTCGCTTAGCAATACCCACATAGTCGACGCTGAACTGGATATATCCACACTGCTTGCACAGCAGTTCTTTTCCCGGTTCGAAACATCTATTCTCTGCAGCGCTACCCTTGCCACTAACCGCGAATTTCATTTCCTCCGCTCACGCTTAGGCTTAACACCCCAATTGCTCCCCTATAAGAAAATCACCGAAAAGATCTTTGATTCCCCTTTCGATTATGAAAAACAGTCCCTCCTTCTTGTCCCCACAGATCTACCGCTTCCTAATGAGGATGGGTTTAACGAAAAAGCTTGCAGTGCGATTATGGAGGCTATACACGGAAGCCGCGGCAACGCCTTCGTGCTATTTACTTCCTATAGTATGCTCAAGGGAATCTATGAGAAATTATATCCCCAGCTTATCGAAGGTAGATATAAACCTTGCAAGCAAGGGGATGCTCCGCGTCAAGTACTCCTAAACAACTTTAAAAACACGGACCGTTCTGTCCTCTTTGGAACAGATTCTTTTTGGGAAGGTGTAGACGTTGCCGGAGAAGCCCTGCGCTGTGTGATCATTGTAAAGCTTCCCTTTCAAGTGCCCTCAGAGCCCATCATCGAGGCGCGCACCAACGCAATCATTAAAAGAGGCGGTAACCCCTTCTTAGAATTCTCTGTACCCAATGCAATCGTTAAATTTAAACAAGGTTTTGGCCGTCTGATACGCCATAAAAAAGATCGTGGCTGCATCGTGTGCCTTGATACGCGGCTTATCAATAAAGCTTATGGTAAACTCTTCCTTAACAGCCTCCCCAAAACGCAAATGGCAACCGTTCCTCTCTCGTCATTACGTTCTACAATGGACACCTTCTACCGCAAAACATATTCCCTAACTTTGTAGCTTTAACAATAGACTAGCTGTTGGGTGACTTTAACTCGCAGCCGCTGCAACTCTAAGGTCTATTTGTCTTAGCTGTGAAAAATTTTCAATGTTTTTTTTAGCTTCAGTGTTCCCTAGCTCTCGTGCACGTGAAAACCATTGATATGCCTTGGAAAAATTCTGTTTATAAAGAAAATGATAGCCCAAGGAACACATTTCTTTAGAATCTGAAGCAATATACTCTCTAAATTCCAAGGCCTTATTCCCTTTATTGGTAAAGTTTTCTAAATAAAGCTCTACAAGCTTTGTAGCGGCCTGATTTTTCTGAAAGTCATTACCCTTCTTAAATGCACGCAAAAGCCAACTTTCAGCATTTTTAAGCACCTCAGGAGAACCATGAAAAAGATAAGATGTTGAAAGATGGATCATACAATCGACATTTCCCGTCTGTGCGCCAAGTTTATAAATCTCTATGCTCTTATTCTTCTCTAGGGGAAGAAATTCATGCCTTCTCCCTAATTTTAACAAGAGCTGTCCTCGCATATCCTCGTCTAGTTTTTCATCCTCCAAAGCTTTTTCTAAGAGCTCTACGCTTGCGGGATAGTCCCTTTCATAAGTTTTAAAATCTGAGAGACTGACTAAAGCTGCAGTTCTCTCATTTTTGGGCAAAAAATCCACACTCTCTTTGCCATCTAGGGCCAAGCGGAAATTTAGTTGAGCATTGATGTATTCGTCTGCTTTATGATGAGGGCTTCCCATTTCTAATTCATGCAGCCAATAATCTCCCAGCACAAATGCAGAAACGCGATCTCCTTCGGTTGCAGCTGCAGTAAGAATAGCTAAGGCCTCTGTTTTCTCAGTAGGGGTAGGATTACCCTGCAGCAATAATTTTGCATAAATGCGTTGATTTTCAGCTGTAGGCTGAGTTTCCATCACTGATTTTAAGGTAGGGAGCATCATTTTTCTTTCTTCAGGTGCAATCTCCACATTAACTTTTTTATTTTCACGATGATCCATCACATAAGCGATAGCATTGCCTAGGACAGGAATAAATTCTAATAGAGTACGGCTTATGGGTTTTTGAGCCACTCGCCGTACATAGGGATCTTTAGATTTAGAATGGGAATAGAGGGCTTTTTCAACGAGATTGACAGCACTATTTATCGAACTGAGACCAGGTATATACGCGACAGTCCGGTCAAATTCGACTAGTCTTCGAGAAACGTCGTCTATCATCGTCCACCTCCGTGCGGACTTATTTAGAACTTAATATATTTTCTTAAATCTAATTATACTAAACAAAAACTTATTTTATATTTTATTTTCTTGGAATCATTTTCTTATAACATCCGTTATTACCATTAAAGGTTTGTATTCCTCTGAGTAGATCCACTTTTACATGCGCTACGCCCGCTTCTCCCAACCCTGATAGAAATTGTGGAAAGGAAATCAAGTTTCTAGCTCTTTTTTCCAATACCTGCTTCAACTTCTCTTCGGAAAAACTCCCGGCTATAGAGATTTTATTCTTAGATTCGGTTAGTTGACTCTCATAGATATGTACGTCACCATGATACGAGCCTCTTTGCTCTGCTACATCTAATGTGAAGAATAATATTCCCGCCTGTCTCAACCCTTCAAAAACTGCCGGATAATTTACCTCATTTTTTACGCTTTCATCTACCCAATGCTTAACCTTAGATGTCTCAAAAGGGTAAATATTTACCGGCACACCTTCCACATAGTCTTCTCCGTTCATACCTAAATAATGGATAGTATCATCCTTCATCTGCACACGATAGAGCATAACACCTGCAGCTGCGATATCTTTCAGAAATTGCGGGTAAGATCCACCCTGGGTTTGATTATATTCGATGGCCTCTTCTATTTTTGCTTTATCGTGGAAGGGCGCTATCAAAAGCTTTTCTCCACCCATATTCACCACTTCTTTTATTATCTGGTCTTTGCAAAAAAAGGTGACAGTATGCGTTTCAACTTCCACACTATAACCTTCTAGGCCTAAATCCTTATAAGCTCTATAGATCTTTGGATACGGCCAGTGACCTAATCTTCCTTTCTCAGAAATACTTAGAATTGCTTTTTCATCTATCATAGTCATAACTTCCTTATACATATTTTGAGGCTTCACGATAGCTAAGCCCGCTAAGTTTAGTTTTATTAGCTTCTATAAATTGTCTAACTGAATCGGGGTTAGTTTTGGAATATTCCCTAAGCACCCAACCAATCGCTTTACGTATAAAAAATTCTTTCTCGTGCATTGTGAGTGTACAATATCTGAATAACCTTTCCTCATCTGTCTTGTCTTTCCATTTTAGCTGGCTCAACAATGCAGTACGCCTAATCCAGAAACTATCTCCGACAACCCATAAATCCATAGTATTTAATAATACCGGATGCTTCATGATAATATTTCCGGTCACATGTGCCGCCAAAAAATCCACAGTATCCCACCAGGACTTATCACGGACAAACTTTTCAATAAATGGCAACGTTTTTGAAGTTAATAATTTACGCCCTTTCTCTAAAAGTTCTATCGCAGCGTACTGATATTCTCTTTCTTCCAGTTCCCACAAAGCTGAAACATTATCTAAAAGTTCTTCTTCACTTTCAAAAGACTGTAATGCAAATGCTTCCTTTTGAAGTTCCCTTCTTAAAGTGGTTTTTATGCCTAGATAGGGAAACTGATCTTTCATGTATGCGCGCTGGCCTTGTGCAACTTGTGCATCTGCGGCTTTTTTAAAAGAATCTTGTATTTTAAGGACTATTTTCATTTGAGTGCTCATTCATTGAGTTTTAACTCATTGTATTTATCTTAGAAATTTAAGTCAATTGAATGCTATATTACTCCCCTTTACGAGGTAATCATGTATAAATTTCTTCTAGTCCTTCTCTTGAGTTTTTCTATTTTAGAAGCTAAACCTCAAGAACTTAAAAACAACCCCTTTATTACTAAGAGAGCACGTGATGAAATCGCTCCCTTCATGCTCCCTTCTAATCATCCCTTGAAATCTACAGTTGAAAATCTATTTGGTATAGAACGTGTCACCCTAAACGAAGAAGCCTTCGCCAACGCCGGATTTGTCACCCTCTATAGCCAACCACGCAGCTTCATTAAAGTCGCTCGCCATCCCCTCCTTCCCGGTTATCTAGTAAAAACAGTGTTAGATTCAGAACCTAGGCAAAAAAAAGGCATGCAGAGCTGGGAATGGTTTGTTCGACGCTGTGTCGGTGCCAAACTCATGCAGAAAGTTATCCGAAACAAAAGATGCCAGTACTTTATCGTTCCCCAAAAATACCTTCATCCCCTACCTGCTTATCCCGAAGTGCCGGATAACTATTCCCGTCAAATCGCCATTTTATTAGTAGAAGAGCTTGACTTAGTTTCAGAAGAAGAAAATCTTCTCGCATGGAAAACAAAAATTACAAAAGAGCATTTGAAGGAACTTTATTCTATTCTAACTCACTCCCCGGGAATAACTTTGCGTCCTGACAATATTGTTTACACCACAGACGGAAAGTTCGCTTTCATTGACACCGAATACCTGCGCGCACGCCCCTATCTTTCCAATATTAAGCATTATCTTTCCGATGAGATGAAAGCTTATTGGTCTAAGCTTCGAAAAAAAGGAAAAAATTATTAATGGGGCTCTGAAAATATTAGGCATTATTTTTTAAGCACGCTATTTTCAAATTTTTAACACCGAGGAAACTGTGCACTTGCCTATCGAATTCGAATACTGGCCCAATTTTAAGTTGAGGCCTTGGGGAGAGCTAGGTTCCTTATGCATTCAAATGGGATTGGAAGATTATGCTTCGGCCACTTTCCATATTTGGCAACTTCCTTATCACCGCACACAAAATCCCCAAGACCTGTCATTAATACTTAAAGAAGGACAAGGCACCTCCAGCGGAAAGCATGCGTTGTTGGCTTTATTAGCACATGAACATGGTCATTATGAAATATCTTTGCAGATCATCCTTTACCGAATCCATAGCCGAAACACTCCTCAACTGCGGGATGTGTTGGCCCAGCATTATATTGAAGCTTTGCCTGAAGCACATTGCTGCATCCTCTATAATGATCACTATTACGACTTCACATTCCCCAATAAACATATGATAATCGATCCCGAAGACATCATTGAAATCCACTCTGCTTTTCCTACTCAAATTCCTTTGCTTAAACATCGACTGCATTGGGCTTTGATCTTGAGTTGGTCGAAGAAATACCACTATAATCCAAATATCCTTTGGCAAATAAGAGAAACTTGTATCCAAAGATTGTCTTAGTTGTATTTTAATTACTGTTTAGTTATTTTTAATCTTATTAATTTAGCGATTTGAATGATTTTAGCCGAAATAAACCTAACCGAACTGGTAGCCATTCATCCCGTTTGTGAAGACGGAGTCACTTGCCTGCGCTTTTTTTGGAAAGGGGCCGTCATCGGTGCGGCAATAGCAATTCCAGTAGGGCCCATAGCAATACTTTGCATGCAATATGCCCTAAGTAAAGGCTTTCGTACCGCTTTTGCAGCCGGATTAGGCGCCGCCTTGGCAGACATGTGCTTCGGGCTAGTCGCCGGATTAGGTTTATCAGTAATTACAGATTGGATCCTCTACAACAAATGCTGGATTCAAATGCTGGGTGGATTTTTCCTATGCTATATCGGCGCCGAGCTTTGTTTTACAAAATCACATAAAGCAGCCTTAATCGACCAGAAAGATTCACGTATAAGTGCATTAGGATCAACATTTATGCTTACATTAGCCAATCCTCTGACCATCCTTGCATTTATGGCTCTTTTTGGAACATTTGGATTGGTTGAGGCAACTAATAATATTAAAAATACCACGTTAACCGTGGTGGGAGTTTTCTTGGGATCTCTCACCTGGTGGACTATACTTACCTACGCAGCCTCTAAGATGCGTGGTTTTTTAACAGATAAAAGCTTATTACGATTTAGAGAAATCGGTGGAGCGCTTTTATTGGCCTGTGGCGTATATGCGCTACTCGCTTGCATCTAAATAATGCGGGCTACATACTAAAGCTTTGGATATCAAAATTTTATAATGGATATTATTTATGCGACTTGACCTTCTTAGGCAATGGTCTTCCTTTACATTCCTAAACTTCACTCAATTTTTGGGAGCACTGAACGATAACATATATAAACTCGTCGTCGTTTTCTTCCTCATTAATTTGTTAGGAGAAGGCAATAGCCATATTATCCTATCTACGACGAGCGCTCTATTTGTTCTGCCTTTCCTACTCTTTTCCGCAGGGTCAGGCGTTTTGGCAGACCGCTTCAGCAAAAGCAATATCATTGTTCTCACTAAATTACTTGAAGTGATTACAATGGGCTTTGGCCTTTTTGCCTTTATCTTTGAAAGCGTATGGGCTACCTACTTTATCCTCTTTCTACTGGCTACGCAAAGCGCCATTTTCGGCCCCTCAAAGTACGGTATCGTACCGGAACTCGTCCCGTTTGATAGAATCACCAAAGCTAATGGACTTCTGACATCCTTTACCTTCGTAGCCATCATCTTAGGATCCTTCCTCGCTTCCTTCATTACGGATATCACCAACGGAGACTACATCGTAGCCTCTCTTTTCTGCTTAATGGTCAGCATCATCGGCCTTATTACTAGCTTTTGCATTGAATATACCCCACCTTCGGGGGCCGAAACGGAATTCGGTATCCGGGTCCTCCATGAGATCTATTCTTCTCTTAAAATAGCTAAAGAACAGCCTTCTCTCCTCATGGCCATCATGGGATCCTCCTTTTTCCTTTTCCTCGGCGCTTTCGTACAGTTGAACATCATTCCATTTGCTGAAGAATCTTTGGGGTTAAATACTGTCCAGGGGGGATACCTATTCTTACTTACTGCCCTAGGCATAGGCTCCGGTGCTATGATAGCAGCTAAAATATCAGGCAATACCGTAGAGTTAGGCCTCGCTCCTCTTGCAGGCTTCGGAGTTACCGTCACGTGCTACTTTATCGATTACTTTTCGACCAGCCTCGGCGCTATCCTCCCCCTTGTCGTCATCGTCGGTATGTTCGGGGGTATGTACCAAGTCCCGATGGACTCCTATATACAAGTTGCTAGCCCAAGCCACGAACGCGGACGCATCATTGCGGCCACCAACTTCCTAAGTTTTGTTGGCGTACTTCTAGCCTCTATATTGATCTATCTAAATAAGGCAGTATTTGGACTCTCTGCTGACAAAGGCTTCATCCTCGTGGGCAATATTACCCTGGCCTTTAACTTGATCCTCACCTACGTCTTCTTCGATTATGTAGCGCGTTTCCTTGCTATGGCCTTAGCCCGCCTTCACTTTAGAACTTCTTATGAAGGAACAGAAAACCTTCCAGATACCCCCGCCATTTTTGTCTGCTCCCATACTGCCTGGAATGACACACTACTCATGCTGGGCGGACAACGCCGCAGAATGCGTTTCTTTATCGAGCATGAACTAGACCACTCTCCTTGGCTGAAACGCCTTTACCATCTATTAAGGATTGTTTATGTTCCTGCGATTGAACCCCTGGAGCATAACCAAATGTGCCATACCGTCATGAGGAATGCCCTCAATAAAGGCTTCTCAGTCTGTATTTTCACAACTAATCCCAATGTGCAAGAAGAGATTGATAAATTACGCCAGTCTGAGAACTTAAATGCATTCTTAGATGAAAAACATTTCCCTGTTATACCAGTCACGATCGAAAAAGGGGAAAAACATAAACCTCACCGGTTCTTCATGCGACAGCTCAATAAAATCCATGTTCCCGCTGCGGTTATCTTTGGATCCCCTGTAAATGTATAATGAGCATGTACAGAGGAAAGAAATATAAAAAAGCCTTCCGTATTGATCCAATAGCCCTTATTCCTACAAAAGCTCAAACTGTGTTGAGCGTAATAGGAGTCGCTCTTCTCCTCATTGTTTTAAGAACTTGGCATCTTGCCGTCATAGAACATGAGGAGAAGGTCGAAGAAGCGAGCCGCCCCCAAAAGAAAATAGTCCTTGAGCCCTCCCGAAGAGGTACCATTCGCGACCGTTTCAATCTGCCTCTCGCCATCAACAAAATCCATTACCAAGCCACCGTCGTTTATAGCCAATTAGCACAAATCCCTAGCGTCCGTTGGGAAAAACAACCTGATGGCACCAACCTAAAAAAAAATAAAAGACGCGACTACATCCGTAAACTTGCCGAAACCCTAGCCTTAGAACTTAATTTAGATGCAAACCGTGTAGAAGACCTCATCCATTCCAAAGCCGCCCTTTACCATCACGTTCCATTTCTGATTAAGGATGACCTGACAGAACAGGAATACTACCGCCTAAAAATACTGGAAAAAGATTGGATAGGCCTCAATGCGCGTAGACAACCTCGCAGACACTATCCCCAAGGACGTGTAGCAGCTGATATCGTCGGCTACATGGGCGCAATCAACCGTCAGGAATATGAAAAGGTCCTCACAGAAATACGCACTCTAGAAGAATGGCAACGCCTATGGGATGAAGGAGAAGATCCTGCGCTTCCTGAAGGCTTTGAAACACATGAACAAGCACTGACCAAGCTGCTAGACCTGAAAGAAAAGGCCTACTCCATCAATGATTTCGTCGGCAAAATGGGTATTGAAGGAAAATACGAACAGACTTTACGCGGCTTTCAAGGGCAGAAAGCATTCACCACTGATGCAAGGGGCAACTTCGTACGTGAACTCCCCGGCTCACGCGAACCACTCCCGGGAAAACGGCTTCTTCTCTCTATTTCCACAGAGCTGCAAACATTTGCTGAAGAACTACTCATCATCAACGACCACCTGCGCAATGCACGTATCAGCACCTCAGGCAGTATAGAAAAGTCTGTCATAGCAGAAAAACAACCCTGGATTAAAGGCGGCTCCATCATTGCCATGGACCCAAACAACGGTGAAATCATCGCCTTAGCCAGCTATCCCCGCTACAATCCAAATGATTTTGTCGCACCAGGCAAAGCAAGAAAAAACATTCTACGCTGGTTTGAGACAGAAGATTACCTCGCAGGAATCTGGGAACAAAGACACCCCCTAATGCGGGAAAACTACGACATCTTTTCCAAAAGTCTTTTTGAAGAAGAACTCTGGATGACTTGGAATAACTTCCTGGATTTCACTCTCCCATTACAAGGTCCCTTAAGGCAAGCGATGGAAAAAATCGTCACCATCAACGACGCTATCGTTCTCCAACGCAATCCCCGCCATGAAAGATACCTCAAAGGCCTAGAATCAGACCGAGACAAAATCCTTATCTTAGATCTTTCAAGACTGGCTGTTTGGGAAAGTGCTTTCGATGACGAGCTCCTGGCAGCCTGCGGTGAAATCACTCTAACAGATCACCACGACCATTGCTGCGCTGCCTCCCAACTGCGCGATATTCTAAAACAACACAGTAAAGTCCTTTTCAGCCAACACACCTTTGCTCAATGGAAAAAAGAAAACGAGAAAGCATTTCTTGGTGATAAAAGAAAAGAGGAAAAACAACAGAAAAAGTATCCAAAACCCTATATTGACTTGCTTGATGCTGAAGAAAAAGAGCAGTTCGAGGCTTTTTGGGACCAGAATTTCCATGAAATCCTCTCTGCTTTTCTCGTCAACGCCTGGGGCGCTGTAGACATAGAAGATGAAGTCAACTTCTACTTGAATTACTTTGTTGAAAACAAAGATATCCAACTTACAGACTCATGTAAACCTCTCTGTCAGCAGTTAATCCAAACTTTGGATACACTTTCCCCTGACAACGCTTACCTTTACTTAGCCACTTTGCGTGGTTTTCAAGATCTGCAAAGGCCTTTACTAGGAAAATATCGCCCTGTAAGACGTGAAAACTCTATACAGCAAGAAAAGCACCTTGCCATGTCCTTCTATCCCCTCTACGGTTTTGGCTATGGGCGCTCGCATGCCTATAGACAAGCAACCACACAAGGATCGATATTTAAACTTGTCACCGCCTATGCAGGTTTAATACACCAGTACCTAAAAAACCCTCACGGCCCACTCAATCCCCTTACCATTACCGATAGTTGGCAGCGTCAAGGCTCCCAAGTTATTGTAGGATTCAATGAGGACAATAAACCTATCCCCCAACTCTATAAAGGGGGACGCCTGCCTAAAAGCCTGAATAAAAATATTGGCTTAACCGATATCATCAAGGCAATTGCATACTCCAGTAACCCTTACTTTTCTCTCCTCGCCGGCGATATTTTAAGCTCCCCCGAAGACCTGGCGGAAGCAGCTCGCCTATTCTCCTACGGCAGCCCTACAGGAATAGACCTGCCGGGTGAAATTGGCGGCAATATCCCCACAGACTTAGCGACAAATCGCACCGGCCTCTATGCTACAGCCATCGGACAGCACTCTCTTGTCGTTACGCCCCTGCAGGCTGCTGTCATGCTCTCAGCTTTAGCCAATGGCGGCAAGGTCGTCCAACCCAAACTCGTCTATATGTCAGCAGGGAAACACCCCCTACGCTCTCCTTTTGACATTACAGCCGTTCCTGGAAATGATTGGGAGCTGCAAGCCCTCCCAACGATTCAACGACATGAAGCCTTTATGCCCAAGGCTGTACGGGCTATTCTGCTGGAAGGAATGCATCAAGTCGTCGTAAAATCGCACCAATCCTCCATAAAGCAATTAAAAAAACTCTATCGCCGTTTTCCTGAAGCAATCAAGGATTACGAAGCCCTAGGACAGGACCTCTTAGGCAAAACAAGTACCGCCGAATCAGTAGAAGCTATCGATCTGGAAGTTCCGGACAAGAGCCGTATTTATAACCACCTATGGTACGGAGGCATACTTTTCCATCCCCAAGAAAAGAAATTCCTCTTCGAAGATAAGTTTGGGAAACCTGAACTAGTTGTTGTCGTCTATTTGCGTTACGGAAGCTACGGCAAGGATACAGCGCCTCTAGCAGCGCAAGTTGCGCTCCGATGGCGCCAAATCAAAGCAAAACATCTGCTTTCAGAGAAATAATAGACTTCTTTCGAAATTCCATTTGATTGTTAAAACTGACGATTACTTCGGATGTAATTTGATCACACCGGCATGGCGGCCTGTGATTTTCTCTCGACGATAAGAAAAGAAATCCTCTTTTTCAGTATAGGTGCATATGCCCGCAATTTCAATATTCCCCGGTAATACACCCTCTTCCTCTAATTGTTCACGCGCAATTTCCCACAAATCAAAGTGGCATTCTCCCCTCATATATTTTAGGAATGCAGCTGGCATTTCCGTTCTATAATTCAAAAACTGAGCATGATTTGGACCTAAACTAGGACCCACTCCTGCGATAATATCTGATGGCTTCGTTCCAAAGGCATCCTTCAACTTCGTCACTGCTTCTCTATAAATATTGCAAACATTCCCTCTCCATCCCGCATGAACATTCGCTGCCACATGATTTTTCGGATCGTAAAGTAGAGTACATTGACAATCGGCAAACGTCGTCATCAACATCAAATCACCTACCGCAGTAATTAATCCATCTGCTTCTAACGCATAGGGTACACCTGCATCCTGGACCACCGCCACAGTATTGCCATGCACTAATGCACTGCGGACCACACCTTTTGCCTGGATAATCTCTTTAATAAGTACAAGGTGTCTTTCTACATGCAAAAGATCATCTCCATTCTTCTCGCTAAAATTCAATCCATAAGGAACCGGACTAACCCCGCCATGTTTAAGAAAATAGGCGTGATCCAAAGGATATCCTTGCAAAATCTTAAATTCTAGCCAGCTTATTCCGTTTTTAGTTTTATGAATCATAAATCCCTAGATAAATAGATTAACATAATTATAAAAGTAACTTTACATAACTTAAATAATTTAAATCTAATATATAATTAAATAAGAGTAATGAATTATGACATGGAGGTCATATGCCTGACAATATTCCACCAAGCGGGGGCATCAGTGAATGGTTTAAACATCCCATCGACTCTGCAAAATCGTTCATTACTCCAAAGGAAAATCTTGAGCAAAAATCTGACGAATCCGTCTATAAGCGCATACAAGATTTCTTTTATTGGGCTAAAGTCGAGTCCAAACCTCAAAGCAAGGTTATCAAAGGAACTAGCCTCATAGGAGCCGCTCAAATATTCAGTTTCCCTGGTTTTATGATTGGCTATATTATAGGCGGCGCAATCGGAGCGACTAGAGGGCTTTTTAAATCCAAAAATAGCGATAAACCCAGAATTCAAGAAGTTAAAGATCGTGCATCGGAAGGAATCCAAATCGCAACCCGATTAGCTGCTATCCTTCCCACTACTTGGATTGCAATGGGCTTAGCCTCTTGGGGTGAAAAATATATTAAGGAAGTGACTCCTTTTGAATCTGAATCGAATAATACCATTGAAAAATCTTTCTCCCTAGCTAACTTAATTCTTAGTAAGGGACATGTTCCCCTCAAAATGAAAACTCATGAAGATGCTTCTTTACCCCCAAAAAAAGAGATTCACACAATAATGCGACAAGCTTCTTCCTCACAACTCCTAAACAATTACCTAGAATCGATAAAGTTTTCACCTCCAGAAAGTGTGGGGCCTGAGGCTAATAATCTCATCCAAAAATATGTTCAAGATAAGACAAGTTTTTTTAGAGCGAATTTCAAGCTAGGAAATTCAGAACACCTTAAAGAAATCCAACAACTTAAAACCATGCTTAAAGAAGCAGAAGAGGGCAATATATTTCCCCTACGCGAAGCTGTAATTAAACATCACGGCAAAGAAGATGAATGGGGGCTCCAACCAGATTTCAACCTTCCCACTACCCATATCCGAGACATCACTGTCGATTTGAGCCCTAAAAATACCCCTGTCTCTTCAAACTGGGTAAAGGCCTCCCTAAAAGAAAAAAACACACGCTCCACCTCAACACAAGTTCGATATGACCTTTTCAAAGGCGCTCACAGAAAAAATCTTACTCTTACAACTGCCGCCCCAAGCCCCTACCTTTCCAAACAATCTTTCAGCCACTCACCCACTCTCAATGTACATTCTAAAGGCGGTATCCCTTATTTAACTTTTGTACGTTGGAAGGACGCCCCCATCGATGCAGAACTAGAATGCTTCCCTGCCTTAGCAGAAGCAATAGATTCCAATATCATCCCCTATAAAGATCAGAATGTCCCCCTCGCTACCGCAATCAGAAATCTCTCTCCTGATTACACATACGAAGCTTCTAAGGGAAATGATACAAACTATATCCCTCTAAAAAATGCCCCCCCAGTCAATGTGATGGTCATAGAACTGCCCGTTAAACCCTCTGATTCTCTCTCCCCTGAGGAATTCGCTAAACTCTCCTGGCAAATCACGAGCGCGGAATTCAATGCCTTCGAAACAACCCTAGTCACTGAAGATGAATATGAAAACTCTGATCGCCACGTCCTAGTCCCCCTAGGCATTGAATCCTCTAAAGAAGAACTCTTCATCCGCGCCGCACTCTTCATCACCGAAGCCAGCCTCCGACAAGTTCCCATAGCCATTCCTGACAATAGTCCAATAGAATTTCTACTGGCCCTAGATGTGGTCAACGAATATATCATCCCTGAAATAAAAGAAGGCTCCGACCGCGAAAGAATCGTCTCCGTCATCGCCGACGCAGCTCAACAAATAAAAAATATCCCTCCCGATGAAACAACCTAACATTTGTAGTTAAATAACCCACCCTTTAGACTCCGCCTCATATGCCTAAATAGCTCAGCTGGTAGAGCAGTGCTTTCGTAAAGCAAAGGTCGTCGGTTCGACTCCGGCTTTGGGCACATTACCGAACGTTTTGTCAGAAATGTCCAAACGTTCGGCTTTTTTATGCCCAAATTCCTGTTGAAACTTGCCTATAAGGGCAACTGCTTCATTGAGCCCAGTGGTTCGATAATTTCCGTTCTCGAAAATCAATTTTCCAGTGAATATCGAACCAAGGAGTTTTTTTCTGATGTATGGCGATGTTTGTTGGTAATGAAACTGTAAATTCCCCAAAAGGGATAGCCCATAACGGCAATACTTCACAAAATTACTATCTGTGTTTTTTAGTCGTGATAGTTGAATCTGAAGCCTTTGAATTTCGTCTTTAGTAGATGTTTTCATCCGTTGATAAGAATCTTTTTCTAAATCTCCATTCACAAACATTTCATCAATTTTAAGAAGTTTGGCTTCGAGTTCTTGCACGCTTTTCTGGTAATGATTGATTTCTTTCTCCCTATCTCCCTCTTTTGTCTTAAAGATGTCCTCCATGATTGCCATATAGAGATTGGAGGCTTCAGGATGCACTTGAAAACTCTTAAGATAATCAGAAAAGGCTAAGTTAGCTTCTTCTGCCTTTATTCGTTCTTTGCAGCCATTCTGACAATGATAATAAAAATATTTACCTCCATTTTCTGTAGAACCACTGCCAGTCCAGGAAGCGTTGCATTTAGGACATTGAAGTAATCTTCTTAAAGGGAGCTCATCTCTATAGTTGATCTTTTCTATACGCGAAGCATTCTTTTCCAGAATTTTTGCCAGGACATTTTGAACCTTATCAAAAAGCTCCATCGAAATGATTGCTTCATGAACGCCTACTATGACTTGTTCTTCTTCCTCTCCAAGCTTAGGCACAATTATCTGTGGAATGGTACATCTCCAATCGATTTTTAAAGCGTGAACCTCGGCAAAAGAGATCTATCAAAAATTCCGAAGATGAATTTTTCTCATTTTTTAGTTCAGTATTTTCTTGCACGGAAGGCATTTTTTATCCCCTTATCTGGAAAAATAAAAAATTACGTTTCTCTTTCCTTTCCAGTGTTTATTTTAATAAGAAAGGACTGGTTCTATTAAGGAAGGGGTGTACTAGGGATTGTTGAGTAGAGTCCCAGCTAAGAGAGATGGGACCCAATTTCGGCTGGGTTCTTTGATTTATCCATCACATAATCTTTCAAGAGAGAGGATCGTACGTAACACACAAATCCATGTGTTTCAGTTAAGCCCGTTAAAAAGGCTGGAACGGCTCTTTTATCGCCACCATTCCTCACAAAATCCTCCCTCTATTTTTGATTATTTTTGGAAACAAGCTGTACTTTCCATTGTAAGAGTGGGTGTGAGTTGATCTTTTCAATCAAATATTGATCTTGTGTGATTAGCGCCGCTTCAATCACGCCTCTCTCAAATATCCCTTCAAGAAAAGCTTGTTCATTATCACTCAAAGGAAAAAGAATATTCAAAGCATGTCTACATTCAATCAACAATTGATTAGTCCACTCTAACCAATCATTTTTGTGAAATGTCTGTTTTCTAAGAACGGGTATAAGTTGATTTTTGAGTTCTCTTTCCTCAAATTGAATCGTTTCAATCGATATCTGTCGCCAGTCTTTTGACCCCATTGCACTATATACAAGACACGCAAGCCGAAGTTGTTCAGTATTTAAAGAGCATTTGGTTAGAAGTTGATGAGCATCGAATAGGTCACGAGAAGCATGCCGACCAAATAGCGCTGAGAGTTTGCCTGCTCCTAATTCATGTATGTCTAGAAGGGTTATTTCTTTTATTTTGCGATTTCCAATTACATGTGAACATTGTTTATGTATTCCATACAATGACACTCTAAACATAAAGTTTAAATCTACTTCTAAGTTACCGCCACCTCCAAAGGCACTTTCATAGCGAAGTTGCCATTTTCCTCCTGCATGTTTTTCGGGGATTTTTCGGATACTTAAGCCTTCTCTTTTGAATAGCCATTAAATGCCAGACTTTCTCCATAATTTCCGGGCGAAACCCTGTTTTTTCTGCTTCGCTTATCAATTCTTGTTCAGATATTTTCATTAGGTTCTTCCCATTCACGATTAATTAAACTTAGAGGAACAATCAAATTCCACTTAGTAATCATTTTTTGAGGTTGTTTTGGATTTCGTTCTAAGTAATGAGGTTTAAGAGGGCAGTGTTTGCGAAGCTTTTCAAGATAGTCCTCAGTAATCATTAACTCTTCTCGATGGCTCTCTAAGAAAAATCCGAGTTTAGCAATTGTTGTCGCGTTTCCTAAAAGAAGAGCATATGCAAAAACCTGATCCAGATCAAAGTATTCGATACTTTCAAGCGAAAGCCAAATCTCCTCCCAAGAACCGCATAAATATGGACGATCTAAAGTATCCACTAATGTACGTTCAAGAGTTGTTACCAAAATCTCTTGTCCGAGCCGATTAATGGATTGCACTCCGAATGTTTCGTTGTTGGATGCTTTCAATGCTGAGGGCATAGACACAGCCTTATACATAATATCTTGAAAAACAAAAGGAGCCATTACTCGTTTTTTCGAGAGATAAACAAATTCACTTTGGACTGTGTGAAGTTTTCCATGCAGATCAAGGGCCGTTCGATAGGCAAGTACCGCATCTTCTGCCATTTTACTAGCCACTAAAAAGGGATCAACCGAACAATGATTTGGATCCGAACCTTTAGGTATTGAATAATATAACCCCCGCCGAATGTGGAGAATGTGGTTTTGCTCTTGATGATAAGCTAGTAGATTGTAAAGGGTGGAATTTTTGACAGAAGAACCCTTACTCATGGAAAGAGCGTTCGCAAGCTCCTTAATATTAAAGACTTTATGTAGAGCAAAAAAATCATCTAACTTCATAAACTTCACTTGAAAAATTTCTTGATTACTACTAATAGTAGTAGGTGTTTTCAAGAAAATTATCAAGTTAGGAAGGTGGCTTAGTCAGAAGTGTCTTAATGAGTAATTCGGCTAACCATTTTTCGTATTCATCTGAGGACCAACCTCTCTCAACAACCAGCATCCGATAAAGATCTCTCCCAGTGAAAGCCCAAAGAATGTCCCTAACCTTAGTAAGACTAAGGCTGTCAATAAAAGCCTTTTCATTTGCCATTGCTTCGGCCATATCTTTTTGTCTTTGATATCGTCGTCTCTCCCTTTCAATTTCTAAACCTTTAAATACTGGATCTAAAATCGACGCTCCTCGCAGAAAACCTAATTGAGTCTTCTCTGCATCATAAAGCTGCCTGGCAATGCTAGCTGTAATTTCAAGGCGTTTTCGAGGACATGTTTCTTTCTTTCCCTGTTCAACAAGAGCTTCAAATTGCTCAGGAGAAAGGGCTTCATCCATTAAGCCAAGTAAAATCCCACGTTTCGATTGAAAAATAGAATAGATAGAAGGGGCTGAAACTTGTGCCTCCCTAGCTATCTCATCTATAGTTACGTTCTCGAGGCCTTTGGACTCAAATAGCATTTTTGCACAAGCCAAAATGCGATTCTTCGTCTCTTGTGACTGTGCTTTCCTGGACTCAGAATAATAGGAGCGTTTCTTTGATGTTGACATATTGGCTATAGTTTACTATAATCAATTCAAAAAGTCAAACTTTTATGAAAAAAAGATACATATGTCAGAAAAAAATATAGCCAATCCTGTGCTAAAAAATCTTGATCCAATTGTCTATAAAGGGATGACCGTAAATCAGCTGACAGAAGCTTATGACGATTACATAGCCATCCCAAATTTAGACGCTTTATTGCAGGAAAACCGAGAACGCGCTCAAACTGTGAAAGCTAAATTAAATCCAATTCAGGATGTCGCTTATGGTTCTGAAATAATTCAAAAACTGGATATTTACGCCCCAAAAAATGCTAAAAATATGCCAGTAATCATTAGCATTCATGGTGGGGGTTGGACCATGGGAAACAAAAATCCCTGGGCTATTCCTGCAGAAACTCTGATGTCAAAAGGAATTCTATCCATTTCAATTGATTATGGCCTTGCACCCCAATATCGGATGGATAACATCATAAACCATATTCGCCAAGCCATTGCCTGGACATATAAAAATATTTCTCAATACGGAGGAAATCCGAATCGTCTTTATGTTTATGGTATGTCTGCCGGTGCACATCTTGCAGGTTCAGCTCTCATGCCAAACTGGCCTAAAGATTTTGGCCTTCCAGAAGATATAATCAAGGGACTAATTGCCCTCTCCGGTATTTATGACTTATGCACACTTGTTCATGCACCTCAAGCGGAGTCTCAAAAAGCACTACAAATGACAATGGAAGAATCCACACGTGATAGTCCGCTGTATCACCTTCCTAACCATTCCATTCCCTGTATTATTGCGTACGGTGAAAAAGAGCCATTGATACTGTACCGGTTTGAGGCAAGTAATTATGCTCAAGAGCTACAAAAGGCAGGGTGTAATGTTTCCTTGATTGAAGTCCCTAAAGCTAACCATTTTGATATGATCAATGAACTTGCCAATGCTGAGGGGAACGTATTTAAAGAACTCATGAAAATGCTCTTTTAATGCTCTCCTTTTCAATATTTTGAATGTTTTTTTAAATTCCCTGTGCTGTGTCATGGGCATGTGTAACGCCCCTAACTACATCTATCGATGTTTTACCTGCTTGAATTGCTAAAATCAACTCTTGTAACATGCTTCTTCTTCCCTTTTAAAAATTTCTTAAATTTTAAGCTCTTTAGATAATTTATAGCTGATAAGTTGTAAGGGTTCTGTTTTCTTAAATGCTTGTTCCTCATGGGAAACTTTTAAAAGCTTTTTCCCTCCATCTTTATGTGCGATTTGTGCAACAAATTCTAAAATTTCTTTTTCTGAATCTGAAAAAACGCTTAAATCTGGTTTTTCAATACTTTTTAAAATATGATGCCCCCCAGAAATCAAAACTCCTTTAGAGAGAAATAGCTGATAGATATTCTGAAACTGATCTGGACATGGACCATATTCTAAATGCACATATCTAGCCCCAGTTATGCTCATGCCATGTTGTTGGAAATGTTTGAAATCTGCATAAAACAAAGCTTTGTTCAAAAACAAAGGACTCTTGGTGAATCCTATCAAATAGCGCACAGCTTGTTTAAACAGTTCTAAGCAAAACGGCCTGTTGCCACTATAAATGTCAGAGGATTGGTTTTTCCAATGAACTTCAAGAGCATTTAGTTCTGCGTAGGCTTCATCACATTTCAAACGAATATGATCATCCTGAACAACATCCTGTACAAAATATGTCTCCCAACGTTTTATGCTTGCTTCTCCAACTTTTAAATAGTTAGCAAAAGCTGTTTGAGACATTCCAAGCGAAGCGCGATATTTGATAACCTCTTCAGATGTCAAAAGATTATGTTGCTTGCGATATTTATCCGCGGCACACCTTCTAAGCACATTCATTTGCTCCCCATCCATTAATGGAGTCTGACATTTTGTGCAAACAAATGAGGGCACGACCACCTCGACTTCCTCTCCTTTTATCTCAGGATTAAAGCGGATGTTTTTTGATTCAAATTTTTCACAATCACAATTTAGGCACTTCATTTTAATCTTCTCCTTTTTGTTCTGTCGAACGGCTTTGATGCAGTGAGACGTAATAATATCGCTCATTCTTCAAAACAAATTTGATATACATTTGCTTAGCACATCTAGGACTCCACCAGCTAAAGGCTAGTAATTCAAGCCCGGCTATTGCTTTCTCATAGGACTTTTGTGGAGGTCTTGATCCCTTGTAATCCTTTGGAGAAATTTCCAGCAGCTCTCTAATCAAATGCCAAACATCATTTGTGTCCCCGATGTCGAGATCATTTAACTCACCGACAACCTTAGAAGGGGTAGCAAATACTCCGTATCGGTTTTTTAAAAACTCTTTTGCTTCATCTAATCGCTTGGTCAGTTCTCGATCCGAGGGGCGCTTATCGTGCATTTCAGGTCTCTTCGTATATTATTATAGTATCATATGATACTATAATACAAGAAAAAAGTCAATACTTCAAGTGTCACTTCTATACCTCAAGAGTATTTATTGTATTAAAAATTAAAGGTTTATGATAATTGAGAGAAGGTTTGTTGCTTTGGAAGTTATGAACATCTTCTACACTCCCCCTAAAACCCCCTCGGGCATTGCCTTTATTGTTCTATTTATATGAAGGGGTAAGGAAAAGGGGCAAAAGTAGCGTAAAACCATGCTAAACAGCCCTTTTATAGATTTGTGATCCTTTATTTCGCTCATCAGCAAAAGAAGATTCCATCTTTATAAAGGGTTCAAGCTCATAGATCTTGCGCATTCCCTCGACAAAATGGTTCGATAATTGTCCGGTCATCGGCAATTAAGGGGGACTCTGTCCCCCTTAATAATCCCCCTGCCAAAGGATAATATCCTCTGGACTCCTGCGTCATAAGCTCCGCCCTGACACAACAACTGCGGCGGTTAATAATTCCACAAGCAAGAAGATAAGGAAATACTTGTAATTGCCGCTTTGTCAATATATGACCTTTCATAACAAGAAACAAGTTGTGCTTTTCATTGCAAGAGTTGGTGTGAGTTGACTTTATCAATCAAAATGCGATCTTGAATGATTAATGTCGCTTCAATTATTCCTCGCTCAAATATGCTTTCAAGAAAAACTTGGATATTCCGGATCGAACATAAACCTAAAATTCCTAAATATATCAGCATATTAAGATAATATGCCGAATCTTTCGACATATGTGGTAAATACACAGAAAAAAATGAAAAAAATCAATATATCAAAAAAAGTAAACCTCCATTTTTAAGGGCCTATTTACAACATGAACGAGTAAATATGCGAAAGATTAAGTCAAAATTGATTTTTCAAACAAAATCTTCTGACAGTTGCGACTTAGATAAGAGAGTTTCAATTAACGCTCAGCTAACCATTTTTCATATTCATTGGATGACCAGCTACACTCAACACAAGCATGCGGTAGAAATCCCTTCCCGTAAATGCCCAAAGAATGTCTCTTACTTTTGAAAGGCTTAAGTCATCTTTAAAAGCCTTTTCATGTATCATTGCCTGACTGTTTCTTTTTGCCCTTGATAGCGGCGCCGCTCCTTTTCAATCTCTATCCCTTTAAAGACAGGATCTAAAATCGATGCCCCTTTCAGAAAACTTAACTGTGCCTTCTCTGCATCATAAAGCTGTCGTGCCATGCTAGCAGTAATTTCAAGATGCTTACTTGGACATTTGGCTTGTTTTACCTGCTCCACAACTAAGCTGAGATTTGCTATGCATGAAACTGTCATCTAATGACAGTTTCTCGTCGCAAGAAATCGTCATAGAAAACCTTACATCTCCGGAACTGATTCATTCTTTAATGTCGATTGATCTCTTTAAGATCCCTCATATAATGTTCGCTGTGTGAATAATCAAGGACCTCACCTAACAGAGAAATCGCATGATTAAGAAAATCAGTAGGAGTTGATGGTAAACCCTTAGGCAATCCAAAATCCATATACTTTTTAGATGCCACTTGAGGAGTTAATTCCTCTATTTTGCAGGCCTTTGCGAGTCCCAAAAATTCTAATCCATAAAATATTTTGGCAGGTAACTTCATCAGCGCTAACCTAGCAATTTCTTTTGGGCTGGGGGCACATCCAAAATATAGTTGAAGCAGTAATATTTCTTCTTCTGCAGTCTTACAGTTAAAAATCGCAATATTAGCTAAATCAGCGTATGGATCATCCATGGCCCCCCAAGTATAATCTATGGCAAGGTAGCTATAGCTATCTTGGTTATAAATCAGATTGCCATGATGTAGGTCTCGATGACAAGCCACACAACTGGCATTAGGACGTGTGGTAGCAAATACTGTGTTTTTTATTGTTCTAAGGGTCTCTAGATCAAAAAACGGTGTTTCTTCTAACTCTTCAATGAGTAAATCAAGATAGATAGCTCTATCTATCCCTTTAGGGACCGCAGGACCTGCATGGATTTTTTTGAGCAAATCCACTAATCCCTGCAGTCTGATTTGAATCTCCGGTAAAGCTTCTGGAAAATAATATTCCATAATCGTGATACCTTCAACTTCATCAAAAAAATACACTTTGGGGCCGTAACCAGCACCAGAGGCAATTAACTGACAAGCCAAATCTTGCGGAAAATAATCAGCCCACTGCATATTCCAAAACCGGACAACATAAGCCTTATCAGGGGTATTTACCTTAATTACCTCCGAACCAGAGCATCCTCCAGAAAGGAGCTCGAATGTAAAAGGTCCATGAACCTTTAAGCAATTCTGCAAAAGTTCCACAGCCTGTGTTTCGTTATTAGCACAAACAGGCATCGACAATCCTATCAAAATAAAAGTGATGGTAAATATAGCAAAAAAAATTTTCAAAGTTATTAGAAATCTCATTTAGTTAATAATCGTTACAGAAGATCGACACCTTTTCTTTGCTAAATGGCAGGTCGAGACATGCTCTAAGCGGTATGAGGGTAAAGGAAAAAATCGTTAACATCTGTCCCGCGATTAGAAAATTAGGTCAAGAAAAATATTTGACAACTTATATTTGATTATATTAGGTTACTTATCTTTCATGTTATAGTTATGAAAATAGCTATTTTAGAATATGTGAAGACAAAATCTATTTAAAGCCAAATACTATTACAGTTGCTAATAATGGTATATTTATCAACATACATGATCAAATCTTTAGAGTAGAAAATTTACGAACAGATGAACATGTTAAAATTAGATCCATCCCCTGCCCTGGTTGTGGATTGCCCACCGTCTGGGGAATGTGTTTTAATTCCCATTGTCCATATTCCACTTTTCCCTAAGTAGTATTCTATGCTAGAAAAATATCATAATAAAATATTCGTATCTATTAAATGCAATCTAGCATGGATAAACTCTAAAAAAATCTTATTTATCGCTTTATTCTTATTTAATTTAACAAATTTATATCCACAATTTTCGATAAACGAAAAAGATGAGCTTTATCTTGAATATTTAATAAAAAATACTTCATTGGGCTATTCATTATGTTCAAAAAAACCTGTGTCAATATATTCCAGTCCGAAAATCTCTAAAATTCACTATATATACCAAGTTCATAACCTATTTAAGTATCCCATTCATTTTCTATCCTCTTCTGAAAGAGTAACGCAACAATTTGGAAGAATGAAGGCTTCAAATAAATTTAAACTCTTCCAAGTTGAAACCATTAATGCATCCCATGTTATATTGATAAACTATCTCTCTTTAAAGAAAGAACTGATTAAATATAAAAAAATTGTAGAAAAAATTACAAAAGTCAATGTAAATCATTTAATAAAAGAAATTTGCACACCTGAATTTTGGATAAAAAAGCAAAATCAAATTTTGTTAGGAATTATTTTTGGTTATGAGTATGAAAATGCTTTAGCCTTTTCTTCTGGCATACATAAAAAGCAATTATTCAAAGTTTTTGATTACGACATAATCGACGATATCTATGATATTGGTTTTATCGTTAACTCGAATGAAACTTCAGTTGCTTTATTGAGAGAAAAATATCAAAATATGAAAAATCGAATTCACAATATATTTAAAAGCGGAAAAATTAGTGAAAATTTCCTAAATATTTACTATAATTAGTGTTTTTTCTAACCGAATCCAGAACTAAATAATATCTAGACGAGAAATCATTCCAATTTCTAGCTTACGCAGCAATATTCTGAATAAGCTCTCTTACCAACATTAATATTGGTAAGAGTAAGACTTAATCCTGACCTCAATCTAAATATCTTTGAATGTACTCAAGATTTTCTTCATGCGTAGTCATGCCGGTAGGATCCACAAATTTTTCTGATACCCACTCGGTCATCTCTTTTGTTGTTTGATATCGCACGTTAGGTTTAGGTAACTCTACTATCTGATATAGCAGCTTTGCCACTTCTTCACAGGGTTGTCCATGGGGAACAGCAATCAGTTCATACACCCCACGATTTAATTTTGCATAGAAATCTTCGTTAATATCCCTTGAACCCATAACACTATGCGCGCCCCAATCATTATGGACAAATCCAGGCTCAACAACTGATACTTTAATATTCCAATGGGCTACCGTTGCCGCTAAAGATTCTGTCATAGCTTCTAAAGCAAATTTTGATGCTGAATAAAGTCCAAATCCAGGCAAGGCATGCACTCCAACACCGCTGCTAATATTGACAATGCTTCCTGACTTCTGCTTACGCATTGTTGGTAGTACTGCTTGAGTAAGTCTTAAAGCGCCAAAATAATTCACATCAAAAACCTGCTTGGCTTCCTCAATAGTCACGCTCTCTTCCACCCCAATCAGTCCATAGCCTGCATTATTGATCAATGCATCTATTCTCCCTTCATTGGCCAATATCTCTTCTACAACGGAGTGAACAAGTTTCTCATCGGTGACATCCAAACGGCAAAAACGCATGTCTTTTAATGCACTTAATTCATGTGGAACACTAGTGCGGTAGCCTGCCCAAACTTTCCAACCTTTAGCGTGGAATTCTTTAGCAGTTGCTAATCCAATTCCCTTACTTGCACCCGAAATAAGAACTACCTTCTGTTCTGCAGTTAAAGCTGTCGAAATTAATAAAAAAATAATTAGTAGTTTAAATGGATTCATTTTACCTCTTTTACAATCTAAGACTACAAGTATTGCAAATGAACCATTATTTTGTTTATGCTGGCTTTTTTTGCAAGGATCTATAATCTTTATGTCGATTTTCACTGCGCTCATTGCGAAAATCGCACCTCTATATGTCCTGATGTTGATGGGATATATCGCTGCGAGATTTCTCCATTCCCACAGGGATACTGTAGCCCACCTTTTGTTCTACATGATTACTCCCCTCGTCATTTTTAGCGGTGTCGTCAACACCCGCTTAGATGCAAGTGTCCTTTCGGTTCCGCTCATCTCGTTTCTGATTGCGTCATTTCTATGCCTGCTATTCTACTCGCTCTCCAAACTAATATGGACGGACTCCACTAAAAACCTGATGGCAATTAGCGCAGGTTCAGGTAATACAGGATACTTTGGATTGCCCATTGTTTTACTGTTAATGAACGATCAAGGAGAAGGCATATATATCCTAGCTATGCTGGGAGTAACCTTATATGAAAGCACGGTAGGCTTTTATATTCTTGCTAAAGGTACCTACACAGCCTCAGAATGCCTGAAAAAGCTTGCTAAACTTCCTTCTCTATACAGTTTTTTGCTTGGACTTATCATCAATTTGGTGGGAATTAAACCCCCTGAGGCTTTTGCTGAGTTCACCGGATACATCAAAGGATCTTTTACAGTATTAGGCATGATGCTTATCGGCCTCAGTTTGGCTGGACTACACCATTTGAAAATAGACTATAAGTTTATTGGAATGACCTTCCTCGCAAAGTTTGTGGCATGGCCTTTAATGGCCCTAGGTGTAATCTATGCAGATACACACTGGACGCAATTCCTCAATCCAACGATTTACAACGCCCTCTTTTTATTATCGATAGTGCCCCTTGCTGCAAATACTGTAGCTTTAGCCGCCATTCTCAAGAATCAACCTGAAAAATCTGCCACTGCAGTTTTTTTAAGCACCCTATTCGCGATCGGTTATGTTCCTCTGATGGCAACGCTACTCTTCGAAAAACTGCTGTAGGTCTTTTTCTCTCCTCTATAATTAAAATATTAATTTTAATTTATTAAAAAAAATGTTACCGATTATCTAACCAAACTTAAAAAAAGTTTGTCATTACCATCTAACTAAAATTGAAGAGGATGAATATGAAGAAATCTACACTTAAAAAATTAGCCCTTTTAGGTCTTTTAAGCGGTATTGCTGCTACAGCAACTGCTTGCGATACAGCCGACAAGCCAGAAAAAGTAGCCGAGCAGCGTCAATTAACAGAAAACGAATTTGTTGCCCAGCTATCTCCTGAAGGTAGACGTACTTATCAAAGCCTGGATGCTGACGGCAAAAGACTTGCTTTGCAACTTGCTAACCAGTCTTGTAAAGGTCAAAATAGCTGTAAAGGATTGAACTCCTGTAAATCTGATACCAACTCTTGCGCAGGACAAGGCGGATGCAAAGGCTCAAGCCAAGGTCCTTTCAAAGACAAAAATGATGCCGTAAAAGTGGCTGCAATGAATATGGCAAAAAAACGTACTAACGCGATAAACGGAAGATAATCCTTATCGAGTATGAGACGGTGGCTGGCCGCCGTCTCCACCAATCCTTGGCTTGATAAGAACCCTTATTTAGAACGCCTTTTTACTGCATAACCATAGGGAGTTGGCCAGTCAGGCTCAAAGCCTAGCTCGTGCTGCGCCTTGATAACCCAATACGGCTCCCGCAGCAATTCTCTTCCTAGAAAAATCAAATCTGCAGAGCCTTGAGTAAGGATCTCCTCTGCTTGCCGCGGTTCTAATATCAAACCCACTGCTCCCGTTCTAATCTCAGCCTGTTCTCTGATTTGTTGCGCAAAAGGAACTTGATAGCCTTTTCCCACCGGAATTTTAGCGTTGGGCACCATTCCTCCTGAGGAAACGTCAATAAGATCTACGCCTACATTTTTTAACTTTTTTGATAATTCTACAGATTGCACAATGTCCCAGCCTCCTTCTATCCAATCGGAAGCTGAGATGCGTACAAAAAGTGGATATTCTTCCGGGATTAATTCACGTGCTGCTACTGCCACCTGTAAAGGTAGACGCATTCTGTTCTCCAAGCTTCCCCCATACTGATCTGTTCTTTTATTACTGATAGGTGAGAGGAATTCGTGCAGGAGATAGCCGTGGGCCGAGTGGATCTCTATCACTTTAAATCCAGCCTTTAAAGCTCTCTGTACGCTATCTTTAAATGCTTGGATAACATTTTGAATATCTGCTTCATTCATTTCTTTAGGTACAGGATTCGTTGTATCAAAAGGTATTGCGCTGGGTGCCAACAGATCCCAACTTCCATTATCGCCTTTTTTCAAGGGAGTGCCCCCTTGCCATGGAGGCAAACTGCTGCCTTTTCTTCCAGCATGTGCAAGTTGAATTCCAGGGATAGCTCCTTGCTTTGCTACAAAAGCTGCAATCTGCGACAAAGGTTCTATATGAGCATCACTCCACAACCCCATATCTTTAGGGCTTATCCTACCTTCTGATGTCACAGCAGTAGCTTCTACCATAACCAAGGCAACTCCTCCCGCTGCACGGCTTCCTAAGTGAACCAAATGCCAATCATTTGCCATTCCATTTTCCGCGCTATACTGACACATAGGTGACATTACGATACGGTTTTTGAAGGTGATCCCGCGGAGGGTTAATGGAGAAAATAAATCTACTTCGGGAACTTCACGGTCATGGTCAGTGCCCACTGAACATCCATGCACACTAGTATCTTTGGCATCTTCTGTCATTGTTAACTCCTAAGCTGTAATATTTATAAAAAATTAATCCTAACTTTTTATTCCGTACATAATATTTCTGGTATATTGTGGGAAAGCTTAAACCTTATTTTGGAGATTTTTCAATGAAAGCAATGCGTTTATTATTTATCTGTATGTTCATGGTCATAGCGGGCAAAACTTGCGCTGCACAATTGGGCGATAGTGAATTCAATCAAGAGCGAATGATTCTTTCTCCGACAGCTATATATGTGATCACTAGCTTCACTGATGAAGATCATATCACAGGCTATACTTACAAAGGTAACTTACTGTGGGATGCACCTTTCCATGCAAAAATCCTCTCCTGTAAGCTTTCAGGCGATCAAATTCTCGTCTTTTCTAAAGCCAGAACCGGAAATAAAACATTTCTTACATGCATTGACAAGTATTCAGGATCGTTGCTCTGGCAAAGACCCTAACTTAACCTTTTTTAACCTTAAGGCATTAAGGATAACAGAGACCGAACTAAACGCCATTGCGGCACTTGCAATCATGGGATTGAGCAATATCCCAGTGAATGGATAGAGAATTCCTGCCGCAATGGGTATGCCTAAGGCGTTATAGATAAAGGCAAAAAATAAGTTCTGCCAAATATTCTTCATGGTCGCACGGCTGAGCTGGACAGCTTTGACGATTCCATTTAGATCGCCTTTCACTAAAGTGATTCCCGCTGTCTCCATTGCAACATCGGTTCCAGTTCCCATAGCAATGCCCACATCTGCTGCTGCCAACGCAGGTGAATCGTTAATGCCATCTCCTGCCATAGCAACAATATGCTTTTCATTTTTGATTTTTTGAATAATGGTATTCTTATCTTTTGGGCTCACGCCTGCAAATACCTGATCAATGGAAAGTTTCTGTGCTACAGCTTTTGCTGTGAACTCATTGTCACCGGTCAGCATCACAATCTTAAGGTTCAGATGATGCAAGTCCTGTATCGCTTTGGGCGTGGAGGGCTTAATAGGGTCTGTAATGGCAATATATCCTTGCGCTTCTCTATCCACCGCAATCAATACTACGGTTTGGGCTTGTTTTTGAGCTTCTTCAATGGATGACAACAACGCATTAGAACCTTGAAGGCGGTTATCAGCTAATAGAGAGGGCTTTCCAATAAAAATATTTTTTCCTTGAATTATTCCTGTCACACCTCCACCTGTAATCGACTGAAAATCTTGGACGGAAGGGATTTCTAAATGACGTTCTTTTGCTTCTGCTACAATCGCTTGTCCTAAGGGATGTTCGCTAAGGCTTTCTATGGCTGCAGCATAGCTTAAAAGCTCCTGCTCAGTCGCTTTTCCCAACGAATAGACTTGTACAACACGCGGCTTTCCTAAAGTGAGAGTCCCTGTTTTATCCAAAGCGATAGTATCTACCTTCTGCATCAACTCTAGGGCTTCTGCATTTTTTATTAACACACCTTCCTCAGCACCTCTTCCAACTCCTACCATAATCGACATGGGCGTTGCCAGCCCTAAAGCACACGGACAGGCAATAATTAGTACTGCCACTGCATTTAGCAACGCATAGACAAACTGCGGCTCGGGTCCATACATACTCCAGATAATAAATGTTAATAATGCAATCATCAATACAATAGGCACGAAATATCCGGAGACGGTATCTGCAAGTTTTTGAATAGGGGCCTTGGTACGCTGTGCTTCAGAAACCATTTGTACGATACGTGCCAAAAGAGTTTCCTTCCCTACATGCTTGGCCTCCATAATAAAGCTTCCGGTTTGGTTGAGGGTCCCCCCTGTCACTGGATCATTCAGATTCTTCAGAACAGGGACAGGCTCTCCGGTAATCATCGATTCGTCAACTAGGCTTGATCCTTCATTTATAGTGCCATCGACAGGGACTTTTTCACCCGGCTTCACCCGTAACAGGTCGCCCACATGTACATGATCTATGGATATCTCTTCCTCTACACTTCCATTAATACGATGGGCTGTTTTTGCTGATTGGTTTAGAAGCGCCCGAATAGCCTGGCTGGTATGCGTCTTAGCTCTAAGCTCCAGGACTTGACCTAAGAGCACAAGCACTGTTATGACAGCGGCCGCTTCAAAGTAGATGAAGAGTTCCCCATTGTGTTTAAAGGAGTTAGGGAAGATGGAAGGAAATAATACCGCTATAACGCTATAAAGATAGGCTGTTCCGACACCTAAGGAAATCAAGGAAAACATATTCAATGAACGGTTTTTAACTGATTGCCACCCCCGTACAAAAAAGGGCCATCCTGACCAAAGAACTACCGGAGTAGCTAGGATAAATTGAATCCAAGGGGATATCCCCTCAGGCAAAAGACCCGGTACCATTACTAATATTAGGACCGGCAGAGTCAAAAGACCCGCAAAGATAAAGCGCTTCAACATATCCTTGTATTCCGAATCATCGACTTGAGCTGTAATCATTTTCTGTTCGAGCGCCATTCCGCAAATGGGGCAAAAACCTGGATGATCCTGTTCAATTTCGGGATGCATCGGGCACGTAAAAAGCGTCCCCTCGGGAGGGATTTCATTGATACCGGTGAGTTTTTCATGATGACAGCAGGAGTCTGAATGTTCCATCTGGGAGCCTTAACTTTTAAGTAAAATTAAATCTATGAATACATTATCCAGATAAATAACGTAAATACAGGTATTTATGCATAAAATCTACCTCATCATTTTTCTTGTTCTATTTGCAAAACTCACTGCGGATTCGACTCGAGAAAACGCAGATGAAATAGATCAATTTGTCATCCAAACAATGGAATCTTGGTCCACCCCGGGGATAGCACTTTCCATTGTTCAAAATGATGATGTCGTCAAAGCCCAAGGGTATGGAACAAGGGAAAGGGGTGTAGACGCTCCCGTCGATGAAAACACTCTTTTTCAGATCTGCTCGCTGACAAAGGCATTTACGGGATTAACCGCCAGTATGCTTGTAGATGAAAAACGTCTTGAATGGGAAGAACCTGTACGTACTTATTGGCCTGAATTTAAATTGAAAGATGAAACAGCTACCCAACTAATGACTATTAGGGATTTGTTGTCCGGAAGAACGGGTTTGCCAAGTACCGGTATGCAAGCGTGGAGGCTTTGGTGGCATACTAATCGTACTGAAGACGAACTGATCCAAAGAACTGCCGAGATGAATCCAGCCTTCTCGTTCCGTGCACACTTTAGCTATAGCAACATGGCATATGTCCTAGCCTCAAAAGTGATGGAAAAAGTCAGTGGAAAACCTTGGCAGGAATACTGCGCAGAGAAAATATTCAAACCTTTGGAAATGGAAAACACTACTTTTAACTTTAATACCTTCCTAGAAAGTGACAACAAAGTTAAATCCCATCTAGCCCCTTACTTCCGGAAGGATCCTATCGCTTATCAAAGCTTAGACATGATTGCAGCTGCCGGAGGTATTATCAGCAACGCTAAAGATATGACAAAATGGCTTAAATACCTCCTTCAACAAGGGCCCTTGATCAAAGAAACACAGAATGCCCAATCTGTCATAGAACCCATCATATCCAATGTCTATAAATGGAATATTTATACTTATTTCAATCCTGTAGCTGCCTATGGCTATGGATGGATGTTATACCGTGTTGGGGATAAAGAAATATATATGCATACAGGCCTTTCGGACGGAGCCCAAACTCTTCTTGCTATCGTACCGGAAGAAAAGCTAGGCATCTGCATCCTATCCAACCAATCAGAGAATCCCGCTCTTGCATGCTTACTTAACTCTTTGCTTGATAAGTATTTAAAAAAAGAACCGCGTGATTGGAATAAAATTGGCCAAGATGCAATTAAGTCCATGGAATTGGAATTTGACGCTCAGATCACTCAAATCAAAGCGGATCGGAATAAAGATCTAGCTCCTACCTTCCTTTTGCAGAATTATAGCGGGGAATATGTAAACCTCGCATTCGGTACTGTAAGGATATCCAAAGATGAAAATAGCCTCTTGATCACAACTTACAATAATGACAAAGGGAGTTTAGAACATTGGCAAGGGGATGACTTCAGCATCACTGGAATTCCTTCCTACACACCTATCTTACAACAAGTGACCTTCATCCTATCGGATGACAAAAAAGATATCATAGGCTTGCGTATGCCTTGTGTGGGATTCTTCAAAAAGGAACCTTCTCCACAAGAACCTAAAAATGATAAACCAATAGAAGATACCCCACAAAAGTCAGAGATTCTGACTTGAGACGGTCTGGCCATTTTCCGGAGAAATGAACCTCTCCGGATCTACTTTATAGCGGATTAGATGTTCCTGAAGACTATTTGCGGGATCTTTCTGCCCTTCGTCAGAAAGTTGGAATGTTCCTTGATGAATACCCATCGAAAATTTGGATTTAAGATCTAAGTGCGCCTTAACGGCATCCTCAGGATTCATATGCTGCTTCTGCATAAACCACCGAGGCTCATAGACGCCAATCGGCAGCAAACTAATATCTGGTGCGCCATACTTCTCATAAATAGTTTTGAAATGTGTATTATAGCCGGTATCTCCAGCGAAATAGATCGTTATCCCCCCAAATTGATAGATGAATCCACCCCAAAGGGCTTTACAACGATCAAATATTCCTCTAGCCGACCAATGCTGCGCAGGGACTAAGGCTATCTTTCCGTTCATTAAAGGCCTTTCCTGCCACCAATCTAACTCAATGCATTGATCTATACCCACTTCCTTCAAAAGGGATGCATTATTCAAGGGGGTGATGAATAAAGGTGAAAATCTAGCATTAAGCGCCGCCAACGAACCAACATCTAAATGGTCATAATGATTGTGACTGATCGTGACCACATCAATCCTCGGCAAACTATCTAATGCAATTCCCGGAAAACGCCTTCTCCTAGGACCAATAAAAGAGAAGGGGCTGACGCGTGCTGAAAAAACAGGATCTGTCAAGATGTTAATACCATTCAGTTGTACCAAACAGGTAGAATGATTGATAAACGTTACAGACACCTCATTTAGAGATACATCTGAAGCAATATTTGGCAGATGCATATTATCGATCCAAAGCGGCCAAGGCTTAGGCCTTGCCGACCAACGCCACTTGATAATATCCCAAAGGTTTTTATCGCTGTGGGCGGTAGGATCCAAATTTCTGAATTTTCTTCCGTCAAAATGATCTGAAATGGGGTAATTCATCATTCTATCCTCCTAGATAAATTCGAAATCCGCAACTTGTCCTGCCGAATTGTCGCTTCAAGTATTACCGGATCATACCACAATTCCACTGATTGTTTTGCCCTTGTGACTGCAGTGTACAATGAGGAACGTCCCAATACCTCCGTTCCGGGAGGTAGCAGCACAGCAATGCGGTCAAACTCGCTGCCCTGGCTTTTATGTACCGATAAACAATAACCATATTGGTATTTAGGTAAAATCGCTGTCGGAATAATACGCCATGATCCATCAGATGCAGCGAAATACCCCTGTCCCTTCCATAAAAATCCCATATCTCCATTGTACAATTGCAGCTGATGATCATTAGTCGTCAAAAGGATGGGTATTGCCGGCGATGCCCCTACCGGAAGCTGCGCCAGCAATGTTTTATGCAATGCCTGGTTCAAAGATTCAACACCCCATACCCCTTTTCGTAGGGGAGTAAGCAAACGGAATGACTTGAGAACCTGCATATCGGGATATTCTGTCGTACAGAGCAAAGAAGGAAATAGCCCGGATAAGTACTGCACCGTTTGATTAAAAGCCCTAGCTTCAGGCAAAAGCTTTCCTTGTACGGCAGATCCCGGGGTGTTTAAGGATCTTTTAACGGCCTCTAAATCGCCCCTATCAATTTCCTCTGCGAAATGGACAATCTCCTTGAGCTCTGCACGCATGCATGTTTTTAAATACCCCGGTTGCAAAGCAATATCTGCGCTTTTAAAGCGGGCCGAGATCAAATCGTTGAAGGGCGCTCCCGGCTCCACAGGGGGTAATTGACGATGGTCGCCTAGCAAGACAAGTCGCGCACCGGGCTTAAGCGCACATAAAAGAGCTGTCATCAACTTTAAGTCAATCATAGAGGATTCATCGACAACAACAAGATCATGCGAAAGTTTCTTTTTAAACTCTTTGGTTGAAGAGCTGATATTTAATAATGAATGGATTGTGGATGAAGAAATCAGCGCATTGACATCCGGCAATTGGGCAATAATTTTTTGGTGCAGATGTGAGGCAGCTTTACCCGTGGGAGCAGCCAAAGCAATTTCGAACGATGCTCTGCATTCCTCAGGCAGGCTCTTTCCGATCGCTTCGATCAAACAGCTTGCAGTAAAGGTTTTGCCGGTGCCCGGCCCCCCTGTGATAAAGCTAATCGTTTGATGCAAAACCTTGCTGATAGCGTCTTTTTGTTCTTTTAGTAGTGCCGGATGATGGGAGAGATATGCGTCAAAAGATGCTGCGTTAAGTAGAATGGTAGGGTGGAATCTTTGATGGCTATTGAAGAGTTCTGCACACTGTTCCTCTAACTGGACATACCTCTGGAAGTAGAGTGCGGATCCATATACTGAAAGATAGGAATTAGCATTTTCTTCAATAAGCTTTTTAAGCCCTTTTTCAATGTAAGGAAAAATATTTTTCGCGAGTGTATCCCAAAATAGCTCTGGAGAAGGCTCAATTTTCCCTTCTTCCCATTTCACGCATAAATGGCCAGAACGTACGGCCAAAGAGAGGTGGCAGATAGCGCAAGCTTCCTCAAGTTCAGCATAGCGCCCTTCAAGAATATGTCCTGTCAGGATCACATCGATAGGATCTATGATCTCTTGCAACAGGCTTTGTTGCAAGATAGGCCAATGCGAGGCCAGCGCCTCAAGCGGGGTTAAGGACTGAGAAGATACCGTTTCCACTAGGAATTCCCCTTAAAAATAAATAATAGTAACCTCCGAAGCAATCTTCAAAGGGTCTTTTATCAACCAAAGCAAAATACTTCCTTAATGCATCCATATAAATTTGCGCTTGCAAAAAGTAATCATTTTTTTGCATGGCTTGCTGCAGATGGGATGGAGTGTAAAACTCTGCTTGGGGCCCTAACCAATTTGTCTTCCAATCCAGCAAATAGTACTTGTTATCATATTCAAAACAAAGGTCGATAACTCCTTTAAGAATTCCATATTGCGCTGAAGAAAATAGGAATTCTGTTTCTTTGTACAGTTTCGCACTACAAATTTCGCTTAAAGCAAATGGCTTAGAATGGCTTTGCAAAGGAATACTGACAATTTGGTGCAACATCTCATAAACGACATCTATCCAAGGAGCAGTTTTAGATTGGAAAAAGGGTAATAAAGCCTGCTTATCAAAAGGTCTCGTGAAATCTATTTTTTCTAGGAGAGTATGGAAGAGAATTCCTGTTTCAGCACCCGCAGGTAAAGTATGTACACTCTTCACTTCCCCTTCCCAGTCTGAAGGGGGAATATGTTCCAATAATTCCACTTCATGTTTTGCCAAGCCTGTATAGGAAGAAATAAATGAGTTTGAGAAATCAAAATTAGGTTGAAACGGCTCAATAAATACATATTCATCGGGTTGGATAACCGTTTTGTCTATATGCAAGCTACGGCTGCATTCATCCAAAACCTTATGTCGGATAGAATGGGACTCAGGATCCAGTAATTTGACCAAAGAAGGGAATTTTCCCAATGAAAGAGATCCTATACCCTCATAAAGGCAATGATAATTCTCTCCATGTCCTTGCAGGTGGCTTAGATATAGGTCAACGATTGCAGCCTTTCCCTTCTTAGGAGTTTTTTCCTGCTCCAAGGCAAATAAATACAGTTTGTATTTAGCGCGTGTAGCGGTGACATAAAATTGACGCATCTTTTCTGCATCAATCTCCTCACAATATTTCAAGTAATCTTCGGATTCAGGATGGACAGCTTGAATGACCCGTTCCTCTTCCTCATGTTTAACAATAATGGAAGAAGGGGCAGGCGAATCAAAGATAATTCCTTGCGTAAAGACAACATCAAATTCCAAGCCTTTACTGGAGTGGATAGTTACAATGGATATCCCCTGGGCATCATCCCCTTGGATAGCTAAATCACCCGACTCTTCAAGATCTAATTCTTCCAGGACATCAAACAAGTCTATTAAGCCGCCCTGGTTTTTTGAACCTAAGGGCTGGTGCTCTAAGAGCAGCTCTACAATTTGAAATAGCTCTAAGAAGAATTCTGTGCCCTCTTCACTTTTTAAAATTGCCTCACCATAAGTAATGGAATCTTCAGCACAAGGCTCATCCAGGATAGCTTGCAAGCAATGAGCGATCCCCTGGCTATGAAGCTTAGCATTCCACTTGGCAAACATCTGCAATGTTGCAGCTAACACCGCAGGTTCATTCAACTGCAGAAGACGTTTATAATTCCAATTAAGGATTTTATCCCCTAAAGCTACCTTTACGATTCCAATATCCTTACAATGCAAGACCGCTTTAACTAACTGCTTTAAAGGAGAATATGCCGGAGATTTTATCAAAGACCGATCGCGATTCAAGCGATAAGGCAAACCGAACTGTTTTAATACCTTGCCCAATTCTGCCCCTTTATAGCGGTCTTTGACCAATATAGCGCAACGAGAGGGGTCAAATCCGTAGCTTTCCTTTAAACGTAATATTTCTGCTGCAATATATTGGTTCACGTCCTCCGTTGCCTTAGCAGCAACGAATTCAATGCCGACCTCCTCCACAGGTAAAAGAGAAAACACTTCTTCCTTTAATCCAGCCTTTACCGGATTACAATAGACTGCTTCATCTGTAGAAGGCAAATATATCAGCCTAGGGACTCTTTCAGCAGAAAAAAGTCTGTTTAAGCCCTCTACCAATTTAGGATGTGAACGGAAATTGGTATCTAATGAAGCCATAGCCGCTTGGCCTAACGTATTTGCCGCCTCACGATAAGTATAGATATCCGCCTGCCTAAAAGCATAGATGGATTGTTTAGGGTCCCCTACAAGAATGAGCTGTCCATTCCAATGATGTTGTGGATCTAGAAAAAGATTTTTTAGGATAGTCCACTGAGAGGGATCGGTATCTTGAAACTCATCTACAATCACTAGATCGTATTTAGAACGGATCTGATCCCCAATAGAAGGGTCGTGCGTCTTTTCCACCATCAAACGCAGCAAATCGTCGTTTGTGCTCCGGTATTCAGAACGCATCCATGCACGGAAAACTTTCTGTGCACCATGCGCCAACCTTAACAGTAGTAAATCCTTATCTGTATGATTTCTCAAAAGGGGTTCAAGCTCGTTACGTATCCAAGCATCTAATGTAGGGTAGTGCAGGTTGAGGTTAGCGAAGTTAACATTTTTGGTAAGGATTTTCTCTGGTTTGATATTCTCCAGCCAAATCAAACCTTCCTCTATTAAGAGTTGAAAGGAAGTGACAGATGCTCCCTCTTGCAGAAGGCGGGCAAAATTCCGAAGCCTCTTTACGTGTTTGTCGATATCCCTCTTACCACATGCTTTCGTTATTTTTTGGAAGTCTTCTAAAACTTTATCTGATTGAAAAGCATATTTCTGGCGTGCACTTTCTAAAAGAACTCGAAAGGCTTGCTCCCCTTCAGCATAATGAGGAAGTTTAGCAATGGAGGCTCCACGCAATAGCTGGGATTTAATTTCTGAGACGACCCTCTCTGTAGTGCTCCATAATATCTCCAGCTCTGCAGGATGGATGAGAGGAAGCGTCAAAGAGGTGCGTATATAGTTAACAATACATTCATTTATCTCAGCATAGGATAGCATCCATTCTTGGGGGTCCAAAAGGGATAGATCAGTCAAAGTACGGCTGCAGAAGGCATGTAAAGTAAATATTTGGCTGTTCTCGAAAAAAAACAGATTGTGGCGCAGCTTCTGTTTTGCTTGCCAGATGGCATGCTCTCCCTGCTCCGCCACGTTATGTAAATAGTTCTCACCTGTATTACCGTGCGCAAGGTCTTCTATAGTCTTAAAAATACAGCTGCGGATACGTGCTTTAAGGTCATTTGTAGCAGCATTTGTAAAGGTCAATACCAGAATACGATCCAACGCCAGGCCCTTTTCCAAAATACTCCTGACAACGATATTTTCGATCGCAAAAGTTTTGCCTGTTCCTGCCGAAGCTTCTAAAAGAAGATGCCCTTCAATAGATTGTGAAGATGACAATACGTTAAAACTGGGAAACCCTATCATTTACTTTCCTTCTTAGAAACCAACGCCTGAAGCTCCCCAAACAATTCGGCTGCTTTGGGTTGCCATTTCTGAATAATCCCCTCAGCATCCGGATATGTTTCATTTTCAAATAACCAACGCACTGTATCATCCATAAAGTTGAATCCACTTTGAGGATCTTTCTCAAATTCTTTTTGCAACTTATTCCTGTCACCCTCCAGGATAGAGGAAAGCCAGTCCGGCAATAAAGGAGAAGGATGGACGCGCGTAGCTTCAAAATACTCTAGAAAGCGAACTAAATTCTCTTCAGCATTTATTGCAGAAGCATCCATTCGGACAGCCTGGTTAATTTTTGTATGGACAAGGAGAATACAAGGGTCCACCTGAAGCTGGTATTTTTCAATAAGGCATTTAAGTACCAAGAAATGAGGCCACGCTTTGATAAGCTTGCCCAGCTTGGCTTCTGCATAAACAAATAATCCCTGAGGCGATACCATCGGAATTTCCCCTTCAATAATCCAGTGCCCCCCCTGTGGTTTTGGAATTACAAGCGGAGGGAATTTACACATTTCATCCCCAATCTCTACCTCCAAATAATGGGCAGAAAGTTGAAAGGTACACTTCTTGTCTGTTTCTGAAATTGTGGAAGCCAGCTGGCTTAAATGCGCATCATTTGCATACAGCTTGCGTGAGTAAACCTCTTTAATGGGCACAAATGGCATTTTCCCTGTTACCGTTGCCCTATGTATAACCCGGGACATTTCTTCTGTAAGGGACTTGCTGCTCATAGATCCCTGATCTAGCGGGGGAAGATCTAAAGGTTCATCCACAACGTTTTTATACTTCAAAGATCGTTCCAGATCCACTTTCAAAACATTTTTTAAATATTCTTTAAGTGGATTTGCAGCCAGAGACTTTAAAGTACTAAGCTCGACACGTTGCTCTGAAACACTCCTACTGGGTATAAAATCGGCAAATTGATCAAAAAAATTCTGCTTTCCATTTTTCAAACACCCATAGGCCGCTTTAGCCCAAGATAGTCTTGAAGGCAGGTAATTAGGGACGCTATCTGTTTGGAAATGTGAATAGTGATAACTTGGAAGGGCATGTTGATACAGGATTTTTTCAGAAGGAAGCTTGCCATCTATTCTGTATGCTTTATCAAGATATCCTACAAGCTCTTCTAGCAAGTGTGAAGGCATTTTTTCTTCTGCATGGCCGCCATGATTCCATTGGGCAGGAAAAGTTATCACCAACTTTTCGCGTGCAGATAAAAGGGCTTCCAGAAAAAGATAGCGGTCAAAGTCGGATTGCCGAGGACAGTAGTCCCCTAGCCCGGTCGATTTCATTAAATCCAATCCAATAGGATCATATCCCTTTTTAGGGTACATTCCTGCTTCCATACCTATTAAGGCAATAATTTTTGCCGGCACAGCGCGCATAGGTAAAAGTGAACAGAAGCGGACTGCCTGTAAATTACCTTCCCGGTATGTTGTAGTAACCTGATCTAATGCTCTTGTTAAGCAGGATTCTATCAAAGTAAAAGACAACTTTCCCGTAAATGCTAATTCAAGCTCTTTTAACGTTTTCTGCAGGACAAGGTGTCCTTGAACTAGTTCCTCATCATGTTCAGAATAAAGATATTTATCGACCAGCTTATTGCAATATGCGATCCATTGGGCAAGAGGATACTCTTCCTGCTTGGATATGGGCTCCAAATCGCTCTTTAAACCATATAAAAACTCCCACCACTCCCCTAATAAGGGAGCATCAGAAACCTCTAGAAAAACGGGATTATCTTCTGAACTTGTCAATAAACTGTTGCATAATCCCTTTAACGAACTATACCACGTGCCTACCTCAGACCTATCTAAAGCATTTTGAGGCAAGTAGGCAGAGGCCAAAAATTCGTCACGATGCTTAACATCAAATCCCCAGTGCACTGCCGATTGTTTTATCCATTTTCGCAATGTCACAGCATCCTCTTGGGACCAGCCGCACTTTCTTAAAATGGGCAAGTAGTCCAAGAGGTCTAAAATCCTCTTATTTTCCCACCCGCTTTTTGCCAGCTCTAATAAAGCTAAAAAGGCCTGTATATATACATTTGTGGAAGGCATGCGCACATCCATCACCTGAACCGGCAGCTGCCCTTCCTTTTCTTCAAATACAGCTTTGATGTAAGGCAAATAGACTGCGATATCGGGCGCCATCACTATGATATCGCTAGGAAGAAGAGGTTGGTCCGTCGTCTGAGAATGCGCAATCTCTTCCACAAGTATGTTATAGAGAACCTCTACTTCACGCCAACGTGTGGGAGCGCCATGCAATTCTAGCGACCTGCCTTCACCCTCCACCGCAATAAACTCTCCTTGATAAGGCCTCAATAAGGTCAAATCTGTCTGCAATGCTTGCAGTAAGCTTATAGGTTTGGCTACAGGTTCAAAGAAGACCTGTTCATCGATATATTCTTGATAAGCTTCTACACTCAATACCGAAGAAGGAATGACATAACCTTGCTCTGCATGATCGTCCAGCTTTTCTAGCTGTGCGGCCATTTCACGCCCCATTCTGCCAAAATTGGCCAACAGCGGGTTAGTGTCTATCAATAAATCTTCCAAAGCCATCTGCTGAGCTATCGATGCCCCTTTTTCTTGGACTGCATGCAAATAAAACGACTGCTGTTTATCGCCTAAAATGTCGCACCAAAAAGCCCTGCAAGGCGAAAGGATATATCCAAAGGCAGGCGTCTTATGTGATAAACGCTCCAAACAGTCTAAATATACTTGGGGTAGAAAACTGACAGAAAAGAAATGGACACTGTCATAAGGAATACTATCCATTCCTTCAACCAACTCAACTCGCGAAATCCAGTGAAATTTTGCATGGACCTTTTCCCACAGAACCTGCTGCCAATCTTTACGCTTAGTATTTTTCCAACTTTTTAATAGCCCGCTGCCATAAACACTATAGCGTACAAAAAGGTCCGTCAGCTGCGATGCTAGAAAATGTGATTGTTTTGACTGATTTTTTATGCCGGAGGGAATATCTAGCCCATCTTCCTTTAATAATTCCGTCAGCACTAATTCTATACCCAGTGAAAAAGCATTCCTACTAGGAACAGAGCTGGAATTTCCTAGGCTGCTGATTTTTTCTATAGTATTCTCTGCCATCCCTATTTCTACACCGGCAAAAATACCTAGCCTTTCGTCTTTAGCCATGCGCAGCTGCAACCAAGAACGCATTGCAGGACTGGCCACTAAAATAAGCCTTTTTGAAAACGGGTGGGAAGAATTCCCTGTGAATAAGCTTTGAACTAGCCTTTCATAAAGGACCTCGACGCGATTGCTATAGAAACAGTGCATAGGAATTCCTAAGAGGCTTAGGAGAGCATTTTACCGCTATAAGATTATCCTAGCAAGTCCAATAATGTTTCCGAAAAACAAGTCAAAATTGCAGTCGAAGATTTTACTATAGATAGCTTATCCTAGCAGTAGGGAGCTGGAGCAAAGCTGCCACACTCCCTCACTAGGATAAGCTTCTTTTTTAGAATGCGTAGATAGCTTCTAACTCAAATTTAGAGAAATCATGGTTTCCACCGATACGCTTATTCAGCGCTGTGGAAGATTCCCAGATCATATCCAATGTCAAGTTATCAGTTAAAGCATACAGAAGCTCTGCTCTCCAACCTTTAAAGTTAGTGTTACCACGTCCATCTGCAGTAAAGCTCTGGCCTAAGAAGTTGCCGCGGCCAATACCGGAACAATCACGGTCAGGAATAGACACTGCTTGTACCCATTGGTACTGGCAGTCTAAAGCCCAATCGCCTTGTTCGCAAACTTTACCAAATGTACATCCAACATACCAAGCATAACATTCGTTATTGAAATTGAATGTTTTACCGAAAATGGGTTGTCCATTCGCATCGATGCCGTCAACATTTCTTACGGTCAACTTAGGAGCTGAATGGTTCATAATAGCTGCACCATAAAGCTTAGACTTAATATTGATCAGCTCAGGATTAAAGTGGTAAGCCATAGAGATCTGAGAGTTTTGGAACTTAAAGCCTTCAGGGCTTCTAATGTTGCAACGGTTTTTACCTCTTTTTGGCCAATCGATGAAGGAATACTTCACGTCAAAGCAGCTTTCGCAAATGTTCTCAACGCCAATCTCAGTAATCCAAGCAAAATGGTTGACGCGCTCATCCACAACAAAGCCGGCCAAATAAACGTAGAACTCTGCCATTTCTTCGTAAAAGCTTGTATATTTTAGCAAAATACCATCAAAGCGGCTTAAGAACTGTACTTTGGAATCAAATACGTTGTACAAATTACGACGGCCAATCTCTACATCAAAGCGTGTACCGCAATTGTCATAAACATTCATACCCATATAAGCTTTGCGGAGGTTCAAGTCGCATTTAGAACCGCTGCCATGCCAGCCGGCTGGATCGCCATCAAATTTGTCTGTGCAGCAAAGTACGCTTCCAGGAATGAAATTGTCGTTAATATATAAAGCTCTTTGCGGGCTGGAGCATTTGTCATTTTTACGGACTTTACCTAAGCATTGTCTTTTTCTTTTTCTGCAGTTGCCGCCATCTACACCGGCTGAGCAGTCATATAGAACATGGGCTACACCCCAGGCATTATCACTGATATAATCTAGGCGCAAGTTGAATTCGACATCAAAGTCATTGTTACCTAACGGAGCACATTTGTCGTCCAAAATGAAACGATTGCCAAGAATTCTTCTTCCGTTGCATTTCTCGGTCATATGACGCCATTCAGTACGCACATCACCGCTGATAGTTAAGTTGCAGGACTTTTCTTGCAAATCAAGCGTACGTTTTGAGTTAACGAATTGTCTTAAGGCGTCGAAATCGCGCTCATTCAATTCTTCTTCATAACGGTCCCCTTCATTTGCATATGATGAGATTGTAACCAAACTCATGGCAAATACAAACGGTAACAAGTACCTTAATAATTTCATTTTGAGCTCCATATTATGTGATGCGTAAAAATTAAAATTTATCTTTTGAATAAATAGCAGTAATTAAAAGTGGATAAACAACAAACGTGTCTGTTTTGGGTGTTCGGCATAGTTTTTTATACTATTGATCCGAATTTGTCAATTAAAAAGAGATTAAATGATAGTAATAAGAATTCAGTTTTTGATTATCTAAATGGCAAACCTAAATAGTTCATCTTTGTGGATGTTGTTTAGCTTTATTGCATAATTTACCCTAGAGCCGGATGAGATCAGGGGTTATTTCCTGAATGAATGTTCTGCCCTATCTTTGGTATTCATGAGGATGAATATAAATACCCCAAGGTGGTTCACGTTGGGTTCCATCTACCCAATGCTTCCACATTGACATAGGAGCACCTTCTGTGCCTGTCACATCGAATCGCCATAGCTCAAAATTACCCGTACCGGGATTTGCCGTGAAGCCAAAGTAATCCTTAACCCAGTTGGTATCAGCAAAAAGTATAGGCGCCGGCATAGCAAATCCCAATTTTTGCATAGCGCATGCTATTTGCTTATGGCAATCCCAAGGAAGAGAAGTCCTTTTATAGGCCAAACAGAGTAATCCTTTTATTAAACCTTGTAGTCCTTTTGCTCCAATAATATCATGCTCATACCCCACAGAAAGATGAGCATCTAGCAGATCCATAATTTCCGGTATCCTGTCGTAGTCTACATTCGTCATTTCATGTAAAATAGCATCTACACATTCAGTAACCTGCGGTCTAGAAATCAGAGGGATTTGCGCATATAGAAAAGCATCTATCTCGCTAGGCTGTATTATTGTATTGCCCCCGCGGGATAATGCCATCTCTTCCTGCATTGTTGTCACAAGATATGCACGGAAATCCAATGGGCTCATAGTTCCGTAGACCCGCTGAAAAACTTCTTTAAACCTATACCTATATGTAATTGGGACCTTTTCGGCTAATAAAGAAATTAAATACGTCATCTTTGCTTCATCCAGCACAATATTTGAAGCAAAACGCTGCATCGGAATGGCAACCGTATCCCTTACCCAAGTATATGTAAAAGCATCTGATGCACAGAGTTCTTGAAAACGCTTGCACTTAGGTGTGAACAAAAAGGCATGCGTAGGAGAATGCATCAACAATGCAGGACGCATAGATTTTGCCAAGGCAGCCTGTTCTTTAGGCGGCATCTGCTTGATTGAATCAATAAGATAAACTAACAGCTCGATCGGGCTTTCCACCCAACGGCTAGTGTTGGTAGGCCTTTGCAACAGGCCAAAATAACATCCTACCAATGCCTCCATGCTACCACCCGAGGTATATACCCAGGGTTTCTTTTCTACTTTATCTAAATTATCAAGGGGATTCTGAATGATACGGGTATTGTGCACGCGCGCCATACGTATAAGCGAGCTTTCCAAAAATTCTCTAGTACGCACATGTGCAACAATAGATGACACTATACGAGCTAGAATATCCTTTAAACCTTCAAAATGCGGCGAAGATGTTATTTCCACCTCAGTAGCGATGAAAAAGCTAACCAAAGCCTCGATAAACTCATTGGCATTTAGGATTGGAACCCATTGGGATGTATTGGCACGTCCAAATTTATAGACCAGCCTAAAGCCCGCCGGACTATCATCATAAGGTCCTGTCATCACTTCATGAATATCGGCATCATATATTTCCTGAAAATACTTCGGAAACATAGCGTCATAAATCTCGACCAACAAACTATACAAAGACGCCATATTTTGCGCCCTAGCATTTGCTGCATCACGCATTTCTTGAATAGTCTTGAATTCATTTGTTAAACTGCGCAGTTCCGCACGCAGCCACTGCCCTTCCGAATCTCCTGCTGTGCGCACACGTGTTTCCATATACCGCACTTGGCCATACATGGCCGCATACTGTTCTTGATACTCTTTCACTTGTGCATTAATATCATCCAGCTGTCTTTGCACAGCTTTATATATACATGGTCCAATGCCATTGACATCATCTTGGTTTAAACCCAAAGATGAATAGAAATTCCAGCTCGAAAATGTAGCCTTAGTTTCTGCAAATGAAGCTACAGTGTATTCCCAGGACTTTAATAACGCATTGTCTGCCAACTCTTTAAATTTGGATCCGGCCTGTTCCATCAAGACATAATACCGTGCGCATTGTTCCCCTTTACCACCGCTTCCTAAAGCTGATTTAGGCATTTTCATCAAAATAACCCCATGAATCATCTCACGAGGCCTATTGGCATAATCTTCCAAATCTTTAGATGTAATGCCCAAATGTTTTTTAATCACCGCACTGAATATATCTTCTGCCGAAACAAAAAAGTAAGGAGAGCTACCCTCCCATTTTAACAAGATCTGCTCAATAATGGTTTTTAAAGCCTGTGTTCTTGCTTTAGCCGACTCTTCAACATCAAGTATGCCGATAGAAGTAAATCCTTCGAGCAGTCCTGGAGAAATCCAAAGTTGTGTCGTCCCGAAGTCAGAACTTCTAGGCACATATATAGGACGTTTCAAATCCCCTGCCCCCCAGCTGACGCTGATAGGCGCAGAATACTCTATACCGCCAAAAGTACGCTTAAGTCTGCCGGTACTTAATATCTCATCTATGTCCTGGAAAAAAGCATGCGGCTGTGCATCGTGGATAATGATTGCAGGCGCCGTAGCGAAGCAAGAGCCTACATTTTGCCTTAAATAGCATAGCCAAGCACTTAATGCAGCCCTTCGCGTTAATGCATCTGTGACAGCAGCATTGGATGGCAGCTGCAACGTATCTCTAATAATCTGCTCGGCATTTTTATGAGAATAGGGCTTAGATATTTTTCTTAAAGCCAAAACTAAGTCTCTATTATCCCTCAAAGCACATAAAGCAGCTAAGATATGATCTTGACGGTAGGAATCGTGTTGACGCTCTGGCCCTAACGAATACAAGTGCTCTTTGAAATTTTCTATAAGCTCAGGCAGCAGCCCAACTTTTATATCCCCATTATCGTCAATGATAAGATTAGCTAGCTGTCTTGTCTTCAAGACATTTCTGACAGCAGTACTTTCTTGGATTTCCGCACGGTCTAAACGACGGGATAGATCTCCATATTCTTCCACAATAAGTGACTGAATGAGCGAAGGATTTTTTGGAGAATGGCTTTTACGGTATTTGATAGCAGCTTGAAACGCCTCGCAATGAAATGCCGGGTCAAGCGCAGATAAAGAATCAGAAATAGGAACAGATTTCTGCTTACCCACAGGTGAACCAAGCGCACCCTGTTAGGGGTGCGCTAAATGGTATAGAGGGATTAACCTTCGTCAAGATCTTCAATTATTGCCGGATTCACCTTCAATCACTGGAATTGGATCTGTGACAACTGAAGTTAGAACATCTTGAGTTGCTAAAACAACAGGGATGTAAACTGCAGGTCTTGAAGCCCAAGCAACTAGATCAAATGTATTGCATGGTTCGCAGCAAGGATCGTATTCGCATGGATTGTAGCATGAGTTGCATCCGCCGAAGAAGTATCCGACTTGGATACCGACATTACCTACATCAGGTACACCGTAACGTGTATGTGTGTATCCACCGAAAACACCGATCGATGCGCGATCGCTTGGGCAGTAGCCGCAGACATACCAGTTAAGAGCTGCTTGGTAGTCATCAAATGGACGTCTCCAAGATCCTTTCAAATCCAGGCCTACATTATCAAAAACTTGCTGGTGGATGCATACTGTACCGCCAAAACCTTGTTTCTTGTCTAAAGAACGGTTCTTTGTACGGTAATCAATATGATCCCAGTTCAAAGCTACAGATACTGTTGTGCAATGTAATGGCTCTAAAGTCACTCCACCTGAAAAACCGTAGTAGCTAGCGCCGGAAATAGAGCGCTCAATTGTAGTTGTGAAAGAAGGATCTACACCAAAAGCAGGTGTGAATTCTACTATATCTCTATAGTTTTTGTTATGAGCACGAGCAAAGTAGCCTTCCAAATCAATTGTGCTTAGGATGCCGCAATTGAAGTTATAAGCGTACGCAGCACCATATGCCTCTTGATGTACCCAGATATGGCTATTTTTTACAGAGTGGTAACGCAATTTTTGTGTCAGCCAATCTGTAGAAATTTTAAAGTAGTTATTGTTTCCAACTTGAAATGCGATAGTGCCATTTCCACGGAAATTACGTGTGCCTATTTCACCTAAAACAGAATAAGCAGCTTCACCACTAATTGGGGAAGCGACAACACCACGAAGTGTTGGTCCAACAAAAGTGGTATTATCAGCAGAAATATAACTCTGAATAGCAAGAACTAACGTCAGAGCGCCTGCAAAAATTGAGCGCCAGTGCATGTTTCACTCCATAAAATTTATTGTTTGAAAATTTCTAAATGCTCTCATACCACATCTTCATAACTTAATTATTTAGTTAGCGTCAAGAACTTTTATCAAATGATGTTGAATTAAATAAATATCTTACACCCCTTTAAGCTTATTCTAATTTTCAGTAGAATACTTCCAAATACATTCAATAAGGATACTAGCTATGCATATCAAACTAGCTGATAAAATGATCGAGGTAGATAACGGGTTCAATATTAAACAACTCGCGGAGAAACTTAACTTAAATGCCCCTCAGCAAGCAGTTTCTGCAAGCCTGAACGGAAAGCAATGTGATTTATCTACACCATTGAAAGAGAACGACGTAGTAGAATTTTTGCATTTCGATGACGCCCTAGGAAAAGAAGTATTTTGGCATACTTCAGCCCACGTATTAGCACAGGCAGTCCTCCGTTTATTTCCCGAAGCTAAGCCAACTATCGGCCCTCCTATAGAAGCAGGATTTTATTATGATTTTGCTAACCTTCAAATAACAGATGAAGACTTTAGTAAAATTGAAGAAGAAGTTCAAAAAATTATTAATGAAAACTACGTATCAAAAAAAGAAGTTTTTAAAGATAAATCTGAAGCAAAAAAACATTTTGCTTCTAACAAATATAAATTAGAACTAATTGATGCGGTAGAAGAAGGGAAAGAATTAACAGGGTACCACCAAGGAGAATTTTTCGATCTTTGCCGCGGACCACATCTATATAATATAGGGAAAATTAAAGCCTTTAAAATTTTGAAAACTTCCGGCGCTTATTGGAGAGGCGACAGCAATAATGAGATGCTGACTCGAATCTATGCTATCTCCTTCCCCGATAAAAAACTTCTAAAAGAATACCTAACATTTTTAGAAGAAGCAAAAAAACGCGATCACAAAGTCATCGGCCCGCAACTTGATCTCTTCTCATTAAAAGAAGAAGCTCCCGGCATGCCATTTATCCATCCAAAAGGGATGTTTATCTGGAACACTCTCTCTTCTTATATTAGAGAATTACAGACACGCAACGGTTATGTAGAAATTAAAACACCGACAATGATGACACGCGAACTGTGGGAAACGTCCGGACATTGGGCGAACTACCGTCAAAACATGTTTACTTCCCAAGTGGAAGACCGCGACTTCGCCATTAAGCCTATGAACTGTCCAGGCGGAATGCTCTTCTACCGCTCGCATATCCATAGCTATAGAGAACTGCCCCTGCGTGTGGCCGAAATAGGGAATGTCCACCGCTTTGAACCCTCAGGAGCTCTTTCAGGTTTATTTAGAGTACGCAGCTTCCACCAAGATGATGCCCACATATTCATGAAACCCGAAGATATCCAGAATGAGATCTTAGCGGCTATCCGATTCGCTGATACTATTTACTCCGCATTCGGATTGGAATACCACTTAGAGCTCTCCACACGTCCTGAAAAGAATACGATCGGTTCTGATGAAGAATGGGAAACAGCCACAAAAGGCCTACAAGGAGCTTTAGACGCCAGCGGAAGACCTTACAAAATCAATCCGGGCGATGGTGCTTTCTACGGCCCTAAAATCGACTTCCACATTCGTGATGCCCTAAAGCGTACTTGGCAGTGCGGAACAATCCAGCTGGACATGTCGCTTCCTGAAAAGTTTGAGCTGGAATACACAGCTTCCGACGGAACAAGAAAACGCCCGGTGATGATCCACCGTGCATTGCTAGGTTCCATTGAAAGATTCTTCGGTATATTAATTGAGCATTTTGCCGGAAAATTCCCTTTATGGATAAGTCCGGAACAAGTGAGAGTTCTGACTGTTGCTGATAGACATGCCGAGTACGGCGCAGAGTTAATGCGTAAATTTGTCGATGCCGGCTACAACTGCCGTTTAGATGATTCCAACGAATCAGTAAGTAAAAAAGTCCGCACTGCGCAGATGGAGAAAGTAAACTACATATTAACAGTCGGTGACAAAGAGACAGAAAGCAAAACTGTCAACCTGCGTACGCGCGATAATGTGGTGCATGGCGAAATTAGTGTTGATGAGCTGATTGCTAAAATGAACCAAGAAAAAGCATCCCGCAGCTTAACTTCGGCATTTGCCACAGAACAAATCTTGTCCTAGTATCACTTTCACAGCCCTCGACTTGTCGAGGGCATCTTACACACTGTTTTTTATGAGCTCGTTTTTAAGGTTAGGGGTCCTCAATAAATCGCTATATATTTTACATATACAAATAAGAAGTCGTTGCGGACATTGGGATACTTCGCTCATTTTTTTAATGGAGCATTGAGTTTACTTATAAATTCATCTCTACCCATCTTATAATATTTAGTTCAATTTTCAACTCTTAACACCCAACATAAATAAAAACAAAAATTTTAAATTAATTAAATCCAGCACTTAATAATAAACATTACAAATATAAGTACTATAACAAAAAAAATTGCACACAGCTTTATCTTTTTTAGCATTTCGTATACGCTTCCAACCAAATTTATACCCCTGACGCAAGATGAAGACAAAACCGGCTACAATCATTGCAGTAAGCAGCTTTAAAGGTGGAACGGCAAAGACCTCCACCGCACTACACTTTGGTGCAGGCCTTGTAAAGTACCACAAAAAGAAAGTCCTTCTAGTCGACTTTGATGCTCAAGCTAACCTTACAACAGGCTTAGGCCTTGATCCTGACGAACACGACAGCTTAGCTCCGGTGTTGCAAGGAACAAAAGATGTTCAAGACATCATACGTCAAAGCACCGTCAAAGGGTTGGATATTATTCCTGCCGATACATGGCTGGAAAGAGTAGAAGTTACAGGAACATTAGCTAGCGACCGCTATTCTCACGAGAAACTTAAAACTATATTACGCCCGCTCCCTTACGATTTTATCCTCATTGATACTCCTCCCTCCCTATGTTGGTTGACAGAGTCAGCAATGATAGCTGCTCAGCATACCCTAGTTTGTGCTACTCCTGAGTTTTATAGCGTTAAAGGCTTGGAAAGACTCTCCCTCTTCATGAAGAGCCTATCCGAAAGGCATCCGCTAGAAGTTGCAGGCGTTGTCCTCTCCTACTGGAATAGCCGTGGTAAAAGTAATTCCGCCTTCTTGGATGTTATCGAAAGCACATTCCCAAAAAAGCTGCTAAATACTAAAATCCGCCGTGACATATCTGTAAGCGAAGCCTCGGTGCATGGCAAACCCGTATTTGAAACCGCTCCCACAGCACGTGCTGCGGAAGACTACCGAAAACTTACCCAAGAACTAATCAAGCGATTTGTATGAGCAACGTTACCGCCCTCCTATCCCAGCGACTAAAGAAGAATACCTCCAACTCTAAAATGAGCGAGATGGCCAAACAGGCCGGTAATGGAACACTGAACAGCTTTGCTAGTATCTTCAGTGTAACAGAACTCAGCGAGCAAGAAAGAGAGGGCTTAGCTGACCTCTTGGAAAGTTTTGCACCGGAAGAGGGCACCAAAAATGCCGCTAAAGATCTGCAGGAACTTTCAGCCCTGACGATGGAGCTTAAAGCAATAACCAATCAAGCGGCAATCTTGCACGGTGAGAGGATAAAGCGCGCGCAACAGATCTTTACCCAATACCGTGATGGCGCATTTACTGCATGGCTGATCACAACTTATGGCAACCGTCAGACACCTTATAATTTCCTGATGTACTACGAGTTTTATCAAGCCCTCCCCCAGCCCCTTAGACTCCGTATCGAGAATATGCCCCGGCAAGCGATTTACACACTTGCCAGCAGAGACGGCGAGTTAAATAAAAAGCAGCGTATTATCGAAGACTACAAAGGAGAAACAAAGAATGAGCTCCTTGCTTTAATACGCCTGAAGTTTCCTCTGGCTAATGAAGATAAAAGAAAAGCAGACCCCGTAGATGCAGCCATTAAAGAACTGCGCAAGGTGTGTGAGACTTTAGCTGAAGTGGATGCAGAGAGTTTTTCTAAGAAGCAGAAAAATACATTGAAGTATCTAACAAATGAGCTGCTGATATTGCTATCAGCAGCCCAACAGCAGAATTAATTCTCTACTTTGAAAGATTGGACAATTTTATCCATTGTAGCTTTAAAACTGTCAAACTTCTCTGGAGGAGCAGCGCCTGTAATAATATAGGCTCTAGATCCATCTTTAGATAAGATATAATACTGTTTAATGTTAGCTTGAACATTATTACTTGCTTGAGAGAACTCAATCCAATGGACTTGTAGGCCATTGACATTAGAATCCCCTACACCAAGCTCTTTAAAGGCAGGCAGCTGCTCAGAAAGTGCTTTCTTGCCCTGAGTATAAAAATCTTCCATTTTGATAGGAGCCTGCAGGATTTGTGAAGCTACGTTCACATTTTCTCTAAAAGTGTCATTAGGACCTTCTAAAGGAGAAATACCTACAACATCCATCCCTGCCATTCCAGGTTTTACTTCCCATGTTTCAGGAAACTGAACAGTGAACTTTTTCAATCTGTCCATATAGAGCCCGGCCTGGCCTGGCTCTTTAGAAACTCCTGTCTGCTCGATCGTCGTCGAAGGAGGAGTTAATACAGGATTAGGAGGAACTACAGGTTCTGCTACTGCAGGTGCAGTTGCAGGAGCCTCCACATTTACTTCCATTTGCGCCTGAGCTAAGTGGTCTTCATCCTTAGTGGGTACTGGAGCGGGCACTTGTTCTGGAGCTATGCAGTTTTCCTGACCTGTTTCAGTACAAACCGGCAATACGGTATTATCATCCGAAGGATGTTTTACTACTTCGGCTGGCGGCACCATGGTAGATTCCACATCAGCTTCAGCAAGTGTTCCATCCTGCTGTACACCGGCTTCAGGCAAAGCGCCTGCAGCAGGTACGTCTGCTTTTGCGGGTTCATCTACATTAACCGGTGCAGGTGCACATTGCAAATCCTCATCTATTTCTGTGTCATGCTTAATGATATCCTTTGTGGAATCATCACTCTTAGGAACAACGCCGCCATTCACATCAGTTGGCTGTGCGTCATGCGGAACAACAACATCATCGCTCACTACAGGCTGTGGCACAACCGCATCCTTAGCAGGCTCATTGACTACTTCATCTACGGTAACAGATTCTTGAGTCATAACTTCTGAAGGCACCATTCCTTCAGTTTGATCCCCTTCTTCCAAAGCTAGCTCCTCATCTGGTGCAGGAACTGCTTCCATAGCGTCTTCTTCAATAATAACGCCTTGCTCTGGAAGTGTACTATCATTATTCACTTCAGGGTCGGTAGCTGGCTGGGGCACTGCCGGAGCAATCACCTCAGTTTTAACTTCATCAGTCATCGTAGCGGAATCGTCAGCATTGAGGTAAGACCATCCTGCTGACACCACCACTAAGGATAACACCACCGGAAGAATGATTTTCCTGTGCATAGCATCCTCTTTTCGTGAAAGGTTTAAGCACTGCTCTCTAGGAGAGTGAGCCGTGATGCCGGGCACAGCGACAACCGCTTTTTGCATCACGCTATTAAAGTTGCAATTAATGTGCCAACTCAAGAAATAATGTGTTTTTATCTAGGCAAAAGGAAGGAACATGTTTGGAAGTGGGGAACTGTTAGTCATACTACTCTTAATTTTATTTCTCTTTGGAGGGAAGAAACTTCCCGAATTAGCCAAAAGCTTAGGCGAAGGGATCAGAGAATTTAAAAAAGCGTGCAACGGAGAATCAGAGGAATCCGCCACAACGCATGAAATCCCTGTTAAAGTGGAAAAAATTTCAACAACAGAAGAAAAGGACGACAAGGAGAATGTCAAGTCTTAGCGAGGAGCTGCTGCTTCCATTAAGCATTCATGTCAAAGAGCTTAGATCCCTTTTATTGCGATCGATTGGAGCATTTGTTTGCGCCTTTATCATCCTCATTTTCTTTTATGAGCCTGTATTACAACTACTTAAGCAACCGTTTTCCCAATCCGTATTGACATCGCAGACAACTCTCACGAAGCACGCCTTAAAAACCTATACCATTACCAATTATACCAGTGCTCCGATCACTTATGATT